>CALMGO010000642.1 GCA_937863625.1 uncultured bacterium | reverse complement strand
GAAGTGAAACTTAACCCGGACTTTGAGGCGCTGCGTTCGTTCCTTCCTGACGACATCAAGGAAGGGACAACAGCATTTGTGATTCCCGCCAACAGACGTCCTGGCACTCCATTGGTCGAATGCAGATGGCACAGCGGCAAGCCGGTGCCTGTTAAACCGTGACAAGGGCTGCGGCAAGGCAAATGGGGCGTCAACGTTCTGGGCGACCGGCCGGATAATCTGGCTTTTCAGCCGGGCAGGCTTGCGATGCGCCTGTGGCTACCCACTTATTTCAAGCTTTCGGCGAATTCCATTGCTGTTACAATGTGCGGTAGCGGCGGCCCGATAAACGCCGGCAAGTATCATGTGATGGCCTCTGGACTCGGCTCAATTGTCGATTAGGGGAGCGTTTATGCGTATCAGGCAATCAGTCTGTTACCCCATGGTAAAGCCGGCATCCATGCCGATCGAGGACCTTTTCTCGGTTGCCGCCGAAATAGGCTTTGTCGCGGTCGAAATGTGGGCCAGGGGCGACGATTTTGAAAAAGAGGTGACGCTGGCCCACAGGCATAATCTCGCCGTCGCCGTGATGGTCGGTCATGCGTCCCTTACCGAGGGGCTCTCTGACCGCCGGCACCACGACCGCATCGAGAAAGAACTGCGCCTTTCAATCGACGTTGCGGCCGACAACGGTATCCCCGGCCTGATTTGCCTTGCGGGAAACCGCATCGCCGGACAGAGCGACGACCAGGCGTCCGACGCCGCGGCTGACGGCCTCAGGCGCGTCGCCCCTTATGCGGAAAAACGCGGCATCAACCTGAACCTTGAACTCTTGAACTCGAAAATAGACCATCCGGGCTACCGGGGCGATCACACCGCCTGGGGCGTGGCAGTCTGCGAACGCGTGGCGAGCGAGCGCGTCAAACTCCTCTACGACATTTACCACATGCAGATCATGGAGGGGGACGTCATCCGGACGATAACGCAAAACATTCGCCGGATCGGCCACTTCCACACCGCCGGAAATCCCGGAAGACACGATATCGACGATACGCAGGAATTGAACTATTCCGCCGTCGCGTCGGCCATCGCAGCGACGGATTACGACGGTTACGTCGGCCACGAGTTTGCGGCGAAAGGCGACGTCGTCGACGCGCTTCGCCGAGCGTTCGCCATCTGCGACAAAGGTTGACAGTCAGCACGCGCCGCGCCGATTGTCATCAAAGCCGATACCGGACCGGCCGCGCTACCAGGCTCGAGAGTCGCGGTGCGACACCGCGTTTACCCCTGCATAAACGAATTCACAAAATCCACCTGCCTCTGTATCACCCCCACCGGCGTCGGCCCACCGTGCCCCATGTCCGGCACCTCGATATACTCGACGTCAAGCCCCCGCTTTCGCATCGCCGCCGCCATAGGGTCGCTGTGAATGCGCTTGGCGACCGCAACGTCCTTGTCCCCGTGAATAAGTAGATAGGGAATCTTCGGCATGTTGTCCACCTGCTCGAGCGGCGAATGCTCCGTGAAGATGCTGTCCATGTCCTCGTCATAACCGCGGAAGGCATAGAGAAGCGTTCGCGGCACGTCCGGCCGTTCCGTGAAGCTGCGCTTCAGGTCGCACACTGGAAAAAGCGCCAGACATGCTCTCACCGGCCTGCGCGCGTACCGCGTGTAAAGGAGCGAACTGCAGCCGCCCATGCTCCCGCCGGTCGCTATGAGCGGCACATCGTCCGACAGGCCGTATTCGCTGTACACCGAGTCCACCATGTCGTCCACGAAGGCCCGCGCGTTGCGGTTCATCCATGACCACGGGCCGTAATAGGGGAATACCACGAGCCCCCCTGCGCGCGCCCAGCCGAGTTCGTCCGTGCCCGGCTCCTCCTTCATCGCCGCCCATCCGAGCCCGTGAAAGGACATGACGACGCCCCTGATCGGCCCGACAAGCCACTCGTCGCCCACCCACGCCAGTTGCTTTATTTCCTGCTTATTCATCCCTGACACTCCCTTATCGGATACCAATTTGCTTCTTCAATTGCGCCGACCGTTTCATGATGATAAGAGGCCTTCTCCCGCGCAAGCCTCGCCGCCTCATTAGTCTTCGCTCCTTCCCTTTTCCATGCAAACGCGTTAAAATCTCTTCGCCGCGACGGGTAGTGCCGGACTCATCTCTGCTGTGCGCGCCGGATATGTATAGACTGTGAAGGTGTCTCTCGATGAAACTGCACGTGGAAAAAATCAACCACGAAGATGCCTCACTCCGCAAGTGCCTCTTCGAATTCCTTGCGCCGCATGAAGGCTGCTGCCTCTTCATCACTGGAAACCTGAAAACCACTTTCCCGGACTCCCATATCTACGTCGCGTCGTCGGCTCTCCGGTTTTCGTCTTGACCACGATGCCCGAAAGGCGTATTGTAGTGTTTCGAACGCGATGTAAGTCTGCTCAACTCAGGACTCTTGCGGCTGAGGGGGCCATATCTCCCCTGGTGTCAATGCGGGTATCCGGCAAATGAGGTTCATGAGAAATGCTCTTACGCAGGAAAATTCTGATCGGATACGGCATCACCCTCGTTTTGATAGCTGTGGTTCTGGCCTGGGCTGTGAGCAACTTTGTCAGCCTGGGTGAGGCCGGCAATGCCATCCTGCGCGAGAACTACAAAAGTATCCTCGCAGCAGAGAACATGATCGATAACGCCGAGCGGCAGGACAGCGCCACGTTGATGATGATGCTCGATCACTCCGATGAAAGCCTGGTCCAGTTCCGCGAAGGCGAGACCCTGTTCCTGCAATGGCTTGCGCGAGCAAAGGACAACATCACCGTCGAGGGAGAAGCCGAAGTAGTCGAGTCGATAGAAGCCGGTTACTCGGACTACCTGGTGAATTTCACCAAACTCCGCGAGCATCTGGCGGCTGACCCGGAGCGCGCCGTCCGGTTCTACCACGAGAGCGTATTTCCGTCTTTCAAGGTCGTCCGCGACGCCGCGGTAAGATTGCGCGAGATAAATCAGGACACCATGTTCGCCGCAAGTCGCAGGGCCGAGTCTGTCTCCATTACCGCCATATGGTCGACCGTTGCCGTTGCGGCAGCGGCCATTGCGCTGGGGCTCACGTTCAGCCTGCTCCTGAGCAAATGGCTTGTGCGTCCCATACTGAAGATGATGAAGGTCACGCAGACTCTTGCCGACGGTAACTACGATGTGGAAATGCCGCAGGGAGGGTCTGACGAACTCGGCCGTCTGGCCGACAGCCTCAACACAATGGCGCACAAGCTCGGTGCATATCATCGCCTGAACGTCGAGCAGATTGTGGCCGAGAAGCGCAAGAGCGATGCCGTGCTCCGGAGCATCGATGACGGCGTGGTGGTTGTGGACGCGGAGTTCCGGGTCGACCACTTGAACCCTCAGGCCGGACGGATCTTCGGCGTAGATTCTGACGCCGTTGCCGAAAAACATTTCCTCGAGATCGTGAAGGACCGTAATCTTTACGACCTTATGAAAAAGACGGCCGAATCCGGCAAGCCGCCGGCAGTGAAGGACGGCAAAAATATCCTTTCGGTTGGGGAGGGCGAATCCGCGCGCCACTACATGTTCGGCATTACGCCCGTTGTGTCCAAGGGAGGCGGGATGCTCGGCGTTGTTCTGGTGCTGCGCGACGTAACGCGCCTCACGGAACTGGACAGGATGAAGAGCGACTTCGTTATGACGGCCTCGCACGAACTGAAGACTCCGCTTCAGAGCCTCGGCATGAGCATTGAGTTGCTGCAAGAGGGAATGGCCGACAAACTGGACGCCAAACAGAAGCAACTGCTCGATGCGGCAAGTGACGAACTTCAGCGACTCAAGAGCCTGATAAGCGACCTCCTTGACCTTTCCAGGATCGAGGCAGGCAGAGTGGCAATGGAGTTCGAGAGGGTTCCTGCGCGTGTGGTAGTCGAGAAAACGGCCGATCTGCTCAAGTCTCAGGCTGATGAGAGGCATATCGAACTGGTCATCGACCTCCCGGACAACATTCCGGATGTCCGCGCTGACGCGAACAAAATCACGTGGGTGCTGACGAACCTTGTCGTGAACGCGCTTCGGTACGCCAAAAAGAGAATAACCCTGTCCGCCAAGCGGGCCGGTCAGTGGATCCTGCTGACTGTGGCGGATGACGGAGAAGGCATCCCGCTTGAGCACCAAAGCCGCATCTTTGACAAGTTTGTACAGCTCAAGGACGAAAAGAGCGTGGGCGGCACCGGACTCGGTCTGGCCATCTGCAAGGAGATCGTCCGCGCTCACACTGGAACGATCTGGGTCGATTCAGCACCGGGTAAGGGCAGCACGTTTACCTTCACGTTGCCGGTGGCTTAGGCGCAGACAGGAGAACTGCCATGGTAGCCAAATCCGTACTCATAGTGGATGACGAGAAGAATATCCGCATGACGCTGTCGCAGGCGTTGGAAGTCCTGAATCTGGAGTCCGACACGGCCGTTAACGGCGAAGAGGCCCTGACCAAGCTCGAGGAGAAACCCTTTGGGCTCATCCTTCTTGACCTGAAAATGCCGGGGATGGACGGCATGGAGGTGTTGAGGCGGGTCCGCGAAACCCGGCCGGACATCAAGGTGGTCATCATAACTGCACACGGCACGATTGAGTCGGCCGTCGCGGCGTTGAAACTCGGAGCCGTTGACTTCATTCAGAAACCGTTTGCCCCCAGGGAAATCCGGGAATTGGTTACCAGGGTTCTCAGCCGGGAGACGATCGATGCCGACACGGCGAGCACCTACGAGGAGCATATCGAACTGGCCAAGAAATGCATTGGCGACCGTGCGTTTGACGCCGCGCGCCGGCACCTGCGTCAGGCCATAGCGGCGGACGCGAGCAAACCGGAAGCGTTCAACATCCTTGGCGTACTTCTTGAAGTCGACGGCGACAAACTCGAGGCGCAGAAGAACTACAGGGCGGCCCTCGCCCTTGATCCTGCGTACGGACCCGCTGATGAAAACCTCAGTCGCACAGTGGGGCTCACCCGCGGCAGCGGCATCATACTCGGCAAGGACAAGGACGCGCAGGAGGGCCGCCAGTGACGGCATCCGACCTTTATATTGCAGTCGTCGGTTGCGGCAGGCTTGGATCGAACCTGGCCGGCAGATTGAGCCGCGCCGGCTACAGCGTGGTCGTCATCGACGTGAACGAGGATGCTTTCAGCGGCCTCTCGCCGGAATACGGCGGTTTCCGAGTTGAGGGAGACGCTACCGAACTTGACGTCCTCAGACAGGCCAAGCTTGATAGCGCCGACATAGTAATCGCGACGACTCTCGACGACAACATCAACCTCATGGTTGCTCAGCTGGCCAAGGCGGAATTCGGAGTCCGCCGCGTGCTCGCCCGCGTCTTTGAACCGAGCAGAGAGGCGATCTTCAAGCGGCTGGGCGTTGAGGCCATCTGCCCGACATCGGTTGCGGCCGATCTCTTTCTGAAGTCCGTCACAACGGAAGGATCGATATGAGGATTCTAATCGTTGGCGGCGGCAAACAGGTTTATTTCCTTTGCAGGACATTCCTGGCCAAGGGACACGAGATAACGGTCATCAACCGCAACCGCCCTGAATGCGCGCAGATGGCCCGGCGGCTCAAGGTGACGGTGATCCACGGTGACGGCAGCGAACCCGTCATCCTCGAAGAAGCCGGAGCTCGCGGGGCCGGCGCGGTTCTGGCCGTGACGCCGAATGACCAGGATAATCTCACGATTTGTCAGGTCGCGTCGCTGCAATATGGCGTGTCGAGGTCGTTTGCGCTGGTGAACGATCCCGATAACCAGCAGGTCTTCCGGAAACTCGGCGTGAGCGCGTTCTCCGTAGTGCCCGCTATTGCCAGTTTGATCGAGCAGCATACG
>CALMGO010000641.1 GCA_937863625.1 uncultured bacterium | reverse complement strand
TTTCGCCGTGCGTGGAAGGCAGGCACGACACTCGAAAGTCGATGTCGCGGCTGTCGACACGCATGAAGATACGCCCGTCCTGAGGCCGCCGTTTCTCTGCAATGTCGATTCGCGAAAGGATCTTAAGACGCGAGATGATGGCTCCCTGGAGTCGCTTTGGAGGCGTCTGGACCTCCTGGCATATGCCGTCGATTCGATACCTGATGCGCATCTTGTCGGCCATGCACTCCACGTGGACGTCGCTGGCCCTCGACCGGACCGCCTCTTCGATAATCAGCCTGACAAGCCTGACGACCGGCGCGTCGTCATCGCCGGCCTCGCCACTTTTCGCGGCGCCCGTGTCGCCTACGGGAGCGATGTCGGAGTCGGTAAACTCCTGGAGCATGCTGTCGACGGATTCATCGACGGTGGCGCCGCCATAAAAGCGGCTCATCGCCTCCGTTAGCTCGTCCTTGGGTGCGATGACAAGTTCGAAGTCGGAGTTCACGACGAAGCGGAGATTGTCGAGCGTCTCAAAATCAAGGGGTTCGGCACAGGCGAGGATCAGCTTTGTGTCGGTCTTTTCAATAGGAAGTATCTGGTGTTTCTTGGCGATGGCCTGCGGAATGGCCTCGATGGCGGTCGGCGCGACCTCAAGGTCGGTGACGTGTACCATCTTGAGGCCTTCGGACTTTGCAATGGCGCTGGCCACCTGGTCTTCGCTGGCCAGCCCGAGGTTTACAAGTGAATCCCTGATCGGACCGCCTGCTCGTGACTGTGCGTCACGGGCCTTCTTGGTATCCGCGGCGGTAAGAACCCCTTCCTCGGCGAGGGCTTGTAAAAGATCATTATCCGCAATGGGCATCGGATTCCTCCGGCCAATTATATGGTGACGGCGCCCGCGGCGACTGTAACGCCTGGCCGCGGCGCGCATAAACGTACTGTCTCTATCGACAAGCCTGACATTGCGATTATAGTCCTGACATCGGATACAGTCAAGTTTGGCAAAACTGCTAAAGGGGTGTTTTTGCGCCGCTCAAGGCGGTTTTTTGCCGCCTGCGGCGCACAGGTGTTGACACACTTTTGCGGCGTCCGTAGAATGGCGGTTCTTGAGGGGTTATCGGGTTCGCGCCCGAATCGCGGCTCGACACCGGCTTCCCACATCGAATACAGAAGACCCTTTACGTTCGGAGGAAAATATGGCCAAGTCCAAGAAATACGTCTACTTTTTCGGAGGTGGGAAGGCTGAGGGTGACGCTTCCATGAAGGCAATCCTCGGCGGAAAGGGTGCCAATATCGCCGAGATGTCGGGATTGGGCCTGCCAGTTCCCCCCGGATTTACGATTTCGACGGAGGTTTGCGACCTTTATTACAAGATCGGCAAGGAAAAGACCTTTGCGACGATCGCGCCGGCAGTGGACGCGAACCTGAAGAGACTCGAAAAACTTACGGGCAAGATTTTCGGCAAGGGGCCCAATCCGCTTCTCGTGTCGGTGAGATCGGGCGCCGCGAGCTCAATGCCCGGGATGATGGACACGGTCTTAAACCTCGGTCTCAACAATGAGACAATCCAGGCGCTCATAAAGATGTCGGGCAACGAAAGGTTCGTCTGGGACGCGTACCGGCGTTTCATCCAGATGTTCGGCGACGTAGTGATGGACGTCGAGCACGACGAGTTTGAGCATGTGCTGCATTCGGTAAAGGAGAAGTACAACCGCAAGAACGACCCGGAACTCACCTCGGCCGAACTGCAGGAAGTCGTGGCGGGTTACAAGGCGGTCTACAAGAAATCTACCGGCGAGGAATTCCCCCAGGATCCCAAAGAGCAGCTCATGAAGGGGATCAATGCGGTCTTCGGTTCGTGGAATAACCCGCGCGCGATCAAGTACAGGCAGCTCAACGACATCCGCGGCCTTCTGGGTACGGCGGTCAACGTGCAGACGATGGTATTCGGCAACATGGGCAACGACTGCGCGACCGGCGTTGCGTTTACGCGCGACCCGTCTACCGGCGCGACGGAGTATTTCTACGGCGAGTATCTCGTCAACGCCCAGGGCGAGGACGTCGTGGCTGGCATCCGCACTCCGCAGGAAATCACCATGAAGGGCTCGCGCGAGTGGGCCAAAAACCAGGGCATCGACGAGGCGACGCGCAAGGCGAATTATCCGTCGCTCCAGGAGACGATGCCCAAAGCCTTCAAGCAGCTTGACGAGATTCGTAAGAAACTGGAGCGGCACTACCGCGACATGCAGGATCTGGAGTTTACCATCGAGCAGGGCACGCTCTACATGCTTCAGACTCGTAACGGCAAGCGCACCGCCGCGGCGCATGTGAAGATCGCCGCCGACCTCGTCAAGGAAGGCATCATCGGCGAGGAAGAAGGCATCCTGCGCGTTCCCCCGGAGGCTCTGGACCAGTTGCTGCATCCGGTATTTGACGCCGACGCGGAGAAGGCCGCTCAGCTTGTCGCCAAGGGGCTGCCTGCCAGTCCCGGCGCAGCGACGGGGCAGGTGGTATTCAGCGCCGACGACGCCGAGGCATGGCACGCCGAGGGCAAGCCTGTCATCCTGTGCCGCATCGAGACCTCGCCTGAGGATATCGGCGGCATGGCGGTCGCCAAGGGCATACTGACGTCGCGCGGCGGCATGACAAGCCACGCGGCCGTCGTGGCCCGCGGCATGGGAACCTGCTGCGTGGCGGGTTGCGGCGAAGTCGTGATGAACTACAAGACCAAAGAGTTCAAAGCCGGCGGCGTCACCGTAAAGGAAGGCGACTGGATCAGCCTCAACGGCTCCACCGGCGCCCTCTATGTCGGAAAGATAAAGACAATTGATGCGGCGCTGACCGGGCCGTTCGGGACGATTATGAAACTCGCCGACAAGCACCGCAGGCTTGGCGTTCGCACCAACTCCGACACCCCGCACGATACCGAGGTGGCTGTGAAGTTCGGCGCCGAAGGCATCGGACTCACCCGCACCGAGCACATGTTCTTCGAGGGAGACAGGATCGTATCCTTCCGCAGGCTCATCCTTGTCGCCGAGACGGTCAAGAAACTCCGCGCCGAACTCGCGCTGGCCGAGGGTGCCAAAAAGGCCAAGATAGAGGCCGAGCTTGCCGCGCCGCTCAAACAGTACAACCAGGCGCTCGCAGAGCTGCTGCCGCTTCAGAGGCAGGACTTCGCCGGTATCTTCAAGGCCCTTAAGGGCCGCCCCTGCACGATTCGCCTCCTGGACCCGCCGCTGCATGAATTCCTCCCCCACGACGACGCCGGACAGAAAGAAATGGCCGAGACGATGGGTGTGCCGGTCGAGGATATCAAGGCGCTCGTCGAGTCCCTGCATGAGTTTAACCCGATGCTCGGACATCGCGGCTGCCGCCTGGGAATCACCTATCCGGAAGTGACCGCGATGCAGGCGCGCGCAATCATCGAGGCCGCGCTCTCGGTCAAGGGCTCAAGGCCCGAAATCATGGTGCCGCTGGTCGGAGCCGTAAAAGAGCTCTCCCTCCAGAAACAGGTCATCCTCGATGAGATCGAAAAGATCAAGGCCGAACGCAAGTTGAAAAAACTTCCGATGGAAGTGGCGATCGGCACGATGATAGAAATCCCGCGCGCGGCGGTCACCGCCGACGAAATCGCCAAAGAGGCTGAGTTCTTCTCCTTCGGGACCAACGACCTCACGCAGATGGGTTGCGGATTCTCGCGCGACGACGCCGGGAAATTCCTCGGCGACTATGTCCAGATGGGCATCTATGATTACGACCCCTTCCAGGTGCTCGACCAGAACGGCGTCGGGAAACTCGTGGAGATGGCGTGCAAACTCGGCAAAGAGGCCAGGCCGAAAATCAAGCTCGGCATCTGCGGCGAACATGGTGGCGAGCCTAAATCGGTCGAGTTCTGCCACCGCGCAGGGCTGACCTACGTCTCTTGCAGCCCCTATCGCGTTCCGATAGCGCGTCTCGCGGCTGCACAGGCGGCGATCAAGGAGAAACTCGCCGCGAAGAAAGCCGCTAAGAAGACGGCCAGGAAAGCGGTCAAGAAGACGACCAAAAAGGTCGCCAAGAAGGTCGCCAAGAAACGTAAATAGCCGCAAAACGGTTACTGGTTAACGACAAGGGGCGCATTAAATGCGCCCCTTGCTTTTTCCCTGCATGTGGCTGTGACCTGTCAATTCGGGATCAGGTCCCGAACAGAGACTATTGCCCGTCCACCCATATTGGCGACGACCATGCGAGCTGGCCGTTCTTCTGGACGACGCGCACGTAATAAAAGTCAGTTCCGGCGCGGCCAGAGGGGGCATCGGAGTATTCCAAGTCCAGCGTGAGCGCAGCGACCGGGTGCCCCTGGTGTATCTTGTACTTCGCGAAGGACGCCATGTGGTCCCAGTATGCGCCGTTATTGACCGGCGGTACGTGCTCCACGTAGACGACTTTCGGACCGCCCATGATGTCGCGGGGATTGAGAATCTCCTCCCGCCTCATGCCCGCATAGTCAAACTGAACGCCAATCTCGCCGTCCTGAGCGCACTCGACGTCAAAGGCGATCCCCTCGGCAAATGTTCTCGCGAGCCACCCCACGCGGACCTGGCGCGGTTTCGAAGTCCACGCGCAGGAGTCCCGCGTAATGGCAGTTATGCCGCGGCCGAGGCGGCTCTCCACGTCTCCGCGCCGGCACTCGACTGCCTCGACGATCCTGCCTCCCTTTACCTGAAGGCGTCCGGTCCACTCCTCGTGTTTCATGCGGTCCCAGCCCCATTCGACCATGAAGCGCACCCGTGAAAGCGAACTCTTTGAAATGCTCCCGACGGGGGCGACGAAGGAATGAAGAAGCGTGTTGTTCTTGATGATGTCGACGCGGTCGACGGCGTCCCACGCCTCGACCTTTATATCAATCCGGCGCTCTTTCCGTGCTGTAATCGAACTCCCCATCGGCTCGCCGTTTATGCGGAAATCAAGTATGATGCGGTCGCCGGTGACTCCGTAGATGCTTTTGCGTTTGAACGCGTCCCAGAGTGAGCGGCGGCTCAGGTCGTCGGCATAGGCCGCGATGAGTCCGTTGTCATACGCTCCGGGATGGTCGAAGTGCGAATCGCTCGACGCCATTATCCCGAGGCGATACCCCCGCGCGAGCCCCTCCTGGACGCTTCCACCCGCGCCCCCGGGCCCCATCCAGCTGCCCCCCGTGAGTAGCGGCTTTGGCCCGCCGGGCTCCTCCGACGAGCCGTGCATCGAGTAAATCTCGACGAATGGCGAGAGTCTTTCATCGTGGTAATCCCAGTTCTTGCCGCAAAAGCCGACTGCGTAGCCGGTGTGATGAGGTATGACAAGCACATCGACACCATTAACTGCCTTGTAGAGTTGGCGCAGGGTCGGCGGCATCCGGAGTGGTTGGTCGTATTCGAGGTAGTAGACATTGTGGTGGCCGTACTGATAGTTGGTCCATTCATAAGCGAGAAACGGGATGAATCTGCCCGGGTCCTCATAGTCGCGGCAAAGCGACTGAATAGTCTGCCAGTGGTCATTGAGGATTTGGCCGTTCGGGCCCGACTTGCGGTAGTCGAGGTCAAATACCTCCTTGTCAAATGCGTGGTCGGCCATCGCCCAGAAGTCCAGATGCGCCGAGGCCACGCGGAAATTGTCCTCTGCCGAGCCGTTGCCGTCACTCAATCCCGTGTGAGTGTGAATCTCGCCGAAGAATGGTTTCATTTCCTGCATAGTCTGATCCTCGCGTCACGGTAGGTCCACCTTTACCGTTCTAATTAGCGACGTGGGTGTTTTCCAGCACTAACGGTGACGGGCGCGTGAAATGCTTCCCTGGTCCCTCGGCCGGTGGAGGGGCACTTCTTGGGACGCGGCCCGACGAGGAATC
>CALMGO010000640.1 GCA_937863625.1 uncultured bacterium | reverse complement strand
ATACTGGATTTCCCGGGTGACCTGCAGCCGGTTGCGGCTGTGGAAAAGTGAAAAGCGCGCTTCTCTAACCGCTCACCGGCAGTGTCAGCACAAAGCATGCTCCAGCGCCGTCGCGGTCTTCGAGCGTGAGGTCTCCGCCCATGCCGCGCGCGAGCCTCTTGGAGAGCGCAAGGCCGAGACCGACACCGGGGGCACTCGCGGCCGCTTCACCTGCGGACTTGGAAAAGGGGCGGAAGAGTTTTCCCCGAAACTCACTCGACACACCCGGCCCATGGTCGCAGACGAGTATGGCGGCTTTGTTGCCGCGCCGAGCGGTCACTATCGCGATTCTCATGTCACTGCCACGGGAAGCATACTTGCACGCATTATCCACGAGGTTAAAGAGCACCTGGAGGACAACGGAAGTGTCCACCTTTACGCGCGTATCGCCTTCGGCTATGTCCTCGACAATTTCCATTCCGGACTGAGACGCCCTGACCGCGAGGCGTTCCCTTGTCCTGTCGATGATGCCCTCAAGCGTCACATCCTCCGCCGAGAGCGCACCGGGGGAGTTCTCAAGCCGCGCATAGGCGAGGACGTTTTCGACCAAATGTGACAAACGCGCCGCCTCCGCGCTCAGGGTCGCGAGGTACTGAGCGCGCTTTTCCTCCGGCGCCATGCTCCCCTCGAGCATCTCGGTGTACATGCGAAATGTGGTCAGGGGGGTTCTGAGTTCATGTGTCACCGCCGACACGAAAGACGCGCGCCTTTCGCTCAGACTCACCGAGCCCCAGAGAAGCGCCCCTGCCGCCGCCACCGCCAGCACGGCTCCCGCCCACGCCGCCGCGAGCGTCATCACGACAGGCAGGTCGCCGTCGTTTTCCACGTCGACAGGCCCCGGGACTATCCGCGCCGGTATCGAGGCCAGCAGGCGCGACACGTTTACCGGCGCCCCCCTGGCCACCGGCACGACATCGGCCTGCGGGAGAAGGTCCCTCACAGCGTCAGAGAGCCAAGTCCGCATGCCGGGCCAGTCGAGCAGGCACCCCTGCACGTACTTATCGCCGCCGACGGTTACCTTGCGCACGAGAAGCAGTTTCTCTCCCACCCAGACCGCCGTCATCAGTCCCTGTTCGACCGGACCGCCCTCTGTGAGTTGCTCTGTCTGTGATATTCTCGTATTGCTGAGCGAGGCGATCTGTGAACCGATATTGCTCCCACGCGCCTGCATCTCGATCTCATTTTGATATACCTGCCGCTCCATGCGCTGCTGCGTGCTGGGGCTGCCCTGCTTCGACTGGGCGGCCCGGTTAGTCGAGGCGACTTCGGACGCATCCTGCGTGAAAAGTGGAACGGACGCCCAGCGGTTATCGGTGGTAAAGTCGGCATTGGCTATGGTCCCGGTCGGCCACGGCATTTGCCGTGAGAGCGCACCGGCGACGGCCGTGCGCATTTCACCCGTCTGCAACTGCGCCAGGAGCGACTGCGCGCTTGAAATGCGTTCCTTTGTGGTGGCGCCGGCCAGGGCGGCGCCGATCATATTACCCTCCGGGACCTGGGGCGAGGTCATCTTTCCGTCGGGACCTATCTGAAAGTGCACGAGCCGCCATGTGGCGTCTTCAGCCAGAAGAGGTGACGGCAGGAGCACCTCTCCAGCCTTCATCTGTGAATACATCCGAGTGTACGCGCGGCCTGCGGGGTAAAACGCCGCGTACGCAAAATACGGGCGCGCGTTCTCCTGCGCGATGATGGGTCCCAGCGCCGAGTCCATCCGCCAGAGCGCGAGCCTCACCCGCTCCTCTACCTGCGACGTCCTGCGGAGGTCCGCCTCGGCGCGCGCCGCGCGGAGCGTCACTCGCGTCATCCAGCCGAGCGCGCCGAATACGACTACCGCGCAGATACAGAAGAGCATCGCCACTGTCAGAGGTCGTTTCATGGCGCGGCTTCCATGGCAAACGCGTAACCTTTGCCCCTTACCGTCAGGATGGCCTTCGGCTCGGAGGGGTCGTCGCGGAGTTTCTCTCGGAGCCGTGCAATGTGCATGTCAATCGTGCGCGTGTCAACGCCATAGGGGTTTATCCGCCAGACGCGCTGAAGTATCTCCTCGCGCGATATTGCGCGTCCGGCGTGGGCCGCCAGATATCTCAGGAGCTCCGCTTCGCGCTCGGTGAGTTCCTCGCGGGCGCCGTCGGAGAAGACTACCTCGCGGCGCGCGACGCTGCACGTCCCCCCCGGCACGGGGATTTCGTTTACTTCGTCGGGGCGCTCTGGAGAACGGCGGAGAACCGCCTCCACGCGCGCGAGGAGTTCCTTTACGGAAAAGGGTTTTACGACGTAGTCATCCGCGCCGAGGGTGAGACCGGCCACGCGGTCTTCTTCGCCGCCGCGGGCGGTGAGTATGATGACTGGAAGCGTAGGCCTTGATGCCCTCACCTCCGCGAGTATCTCGAGGCCGTCGCCGCCCGGCAGCACGAGGTCCAACAATACGAGGTCGCAGTCGGCCTTAACCGCCGACGACAGTCCCCCGGCGGCATCGGCCGCCGAGAGCGTCTCGTACCCGGCAAAGGTCAGCGCGTCCACGAGACCCTCGCGTATTGCAGGGTCATCCTCTACGACCAGCACCCTTTGTCTCGTCATCTGGCTGCCTCAAGTTTCGTTGCACTAATATCCACGGAAACGCCTTGCGCTTCCAGTGATTTCCGCCGTTTCTCCAGCGGCGCGCACATTCTATCATCGACAAAGCGCGCTATGTCCATAACGCTGCTCTCCAACCCCCAGGAGAAGATCCTCACTTCGACGTTGCAGCGCGTGAAGACAATAGCCCTGAGGTCTTCGACGTTTTCCTTGCCGTCATCACGCGTCACAGTGGCATAGATGCAGGCGTCGCCTACATCGAAGGCTTGGCCCTTTTCGGCATGCCTGTATTCATACTGTGAAAACGCCGCCGGATAGAGCATGTTTTCCTGCGCAGAG
>CALMGO010000639.1 GCA_937863625.1 uncultured bacterium | reverse complement strand
GGGGCCGATAACGCAGTAGGGGCCGATAGTGACGCCGTCACCGATGACGGCGCCGTCAGAGATAATCGCGGTAGAGTGTATCAAGTCAGCCAGCCTTTCGGTCGTTTCTCATGAGCGGCCGGGCGCAAGTCGCAGCGAAGGCGCACGGCACGGGAACCGGTCCGCGGCGAATCACGTCGCGGAGTCGACAAGCATGAATTTTATTTTGGCCTCTGCGACAATGTGTCCGTCCACGAGGGCGCGGGTATTGACCTGGGCCATGCGATTTCTAATGCGGACAGCCTCAGCCTCGAGGCGCAACTGGTCGCCGGGGAGGACTGTTTTTCTGAGTTTGACCTCGTCGAGGCTTAAAAGATAGGCAATCTGCTGGTTGTGTTCGAGGTTTCCGAGGAGCAGAATGCCGGCCAGCTGGGCCATGGCCTCAATCTGAAGGACGCCCGGCATTACGGGGTGCCCGGGGAAGTGGCCCTGGAAGAATTCCTCGTTGATGGTCACATTCTTGATCCCGACTGCGCGCTTGCCCTCCTCGATGTCGAGGACGCGGTCGACCAGGAGGAACGGGTACCTGTGGGGGAGAATCTTCTGGATGCGGCGGATGTCGAGAATTTCGGACTCGTCCCAGGTCTTACCGCTTTCGCGCTTCATTTTTTCGCGAAGCGTGCGGGCGAGTTTGACATTGAGCGAGTGGCCGGACTTTACCGCGACAACGCGCGCGCAGAGGTCCGCGCCAAGGAGCGACAGATCTCCGAGCACGTCCAACACCTTGTGCCTGACGAACTCATCGGGGAAACGCAACTGGTTGTCGATGACGCCCTTGTCAGAGACGACGAGGGTGTTCTTGTAGGTGGCGCCGCGGCCGAGACCGCGTTTTTTGAGTTCGTCGACCTCCGTGGCAAGGCAGAAGGTACGTGCGGGGGCTATCTCGCGGACGAAGTTATCCTCGGTGAAGTTGAAGGCGTAGCTCTGAGTCTCGATAAGCGGCGATTCGTAGTCGAGCGTGTAGGAAACCGACATGCCGTTTTCGTTGGGGAGGGCGAACATGGCAACGTCGCCGTCCTGGACGGTAACGGGGTCGTTGATAAAGAGAGCAGGCCGTTCGGCGTCCTGCTCGACGACGCCGGCCTCTTTCATCATCTCATAAAAGCCGATGGCTGAGCCGTCGATATTGGGGACCTCGTCGTGGTCGATCTCGATGATCATATTGTCAACGGCAGCACCGGAGGCGGCAGCCATTATGTGCTCGACCGTCCCGACCTCGGCGGAACCGCGCTTGAGGAGCGTACGGCGGATAGTGGAGCCGACGAACTCCGGGAGTGCGGGTATGCGGGGCTTGCCTTCCATGTCGGTCCGTACAAAGACGATGCCCGTGTCGGGGCCGGCGGGCAGAAGCCTTACGCTGACGTTTTCACCGGAGAAGAGGGCGACGTTTGAAAATTCAGCGCCCTTCGCCAGGGTCCGTTGTTTTCTTCTCGATTTCACTGAGCCGTTCCTCGAGTGCCTTGACGTGTCTGATGATGGCCGGGAGCTTTCTGATGGTGGCCTGGAGTTTGAGTTCGCTTTCGTGATCCTGGGCGGGGAAACCGCTGACAAAGAGATTGGACGGGAGGTCGCGGGTGACGCCGGCCTTGGCGCCTACGACTACGTTGTCACCGACGGTCTTGTGGCCATCGACGCCGGACTGTCCGGCGAGGATGACATTGCGACCGATGCGCGTGGAGCCTGCGATGCCCGCCTGTGCGACTATGAGACAGTTGGGGCCGATCTCGACATTATGTGCGATCTGTACGAGGTTATCGATCTTGGTTCCTTTGCCGATCCTGGTCCTGCCGAAGCGCGCGCGGTCGACGGCGACATTGGCTCCGATTTCGACTTCGTCCTCGACTTCGACGAATCCAATCTGGGGGATTTTCTGGTGCACGCCGCTGACGGTGGAGAAGCCGAAGCCGTCGGAACCGATGACGGTGCCGGAATGTATGATACAGTTCAGGCCGATGATGCAGCGCTCACGGATGACGACCTGGGGATAGAGCTTGGAGCCGGCGCCGACAGAGGCAAAGTGCCCCACGTAGACCTGGGGGTAAATGACGGCGGCGTCTCCTATGACGGCCCCCTCCTCCACCACACAGTACGCTCCAATGGAGGCATCGCGGCCGACTTTTGCGCTTGCGGCGATGACGGCCGTCGGATGTATGCCCTTTTCGATAACGGGTGCAGGCGGCGCAAAAGCGTCGACGATGGCGGCAAACGCGGTGTCGGGATTTCTGACAATAATGGAGGGGAGCGAGCAATTGGGAAGATCCTCGCTGACTACGACGGCGCTGGCGCGGCAGTCGGTCAGGAGATGGGCATATCTTCTGTTTGCCACAAAGGTTATGTCGCCGGGGCGCGCTTCGCGGATGCCAGAGATGCCGGTGATGGGCGTATCGGGGTCACCGGTAACCCTGCCATCAACAGCAATCGCGAGGTCGCGGAGGGTTTTTTCCACTTGGTTCTCTCCACTTAGCGCCAAGATCCCGCGGCACGTGCTCGCGGGGTACTAATACGAAGCAGTATTATAACTTCGGGCGTCGGCCAGGGCAAATCTTAGATGCTTCGTCCCATGCTGAAACTGAAGACCTGGGTCTCGTCCTGGTCGGAGTCTTTGAGGACAAACCCGAAGTCAAGCAGAACCGGCATGTTGAGCGGCGGTGGAATGATAAACCTGATGCCGAATCCGACGGTATGCCTGATTTCATCGGCAGTCAGGTCGCCGGGAGTGTCGAGGAGGGTTCCAGCGTCGTAGAAGAGGGCTCCACGGAAATACTCGCCTACAAGCGGGACCTCATATTGAAGGCCGCCGATGGCGAGGAATTTACCACCGAGGGGCTCGCCGCCCTGGCGGGGGCCAAGGCCCCTGTACTGGAATCCGCGGACGTCAAAAGCGCCGCCGGCAAAATAGCGCTCGAAGATGGGGGCGTTTTCGTCGCCGTCAGCAAACATGTAGGCGAATTTTGTGCGCGTGGAGAGGACGGTGGGCCGGTCGAACTTGTCGCGCCTGACTGTCCTGTACCAGTTTCCCTCGAGGCGCAGGCGAGTGAAATCGAACTCGGAGGCGAGTATCTCGCTTGAGTTTTCGACATTAGCGATAAGGCGATGACCCTCGCTGGGCATGACAAAACTGTCGCGGGTATCGTGGCCGAGGGTAAGGCCGAGGGTGTTAACCTCACTGGTGCCACGGACGGCAAAGACATCGGGAGGAGCCCAGTTTTCTATGCTTGAGACCCTGACGTTGTCGGCGGCAAGAGAGAGCTCCCAGAAGGCATTATCGGTGAACTGTTTTCCGACGGAGATGCCGCCGCCGGCCCGCCGCTCGTTGTAGGTATCGCGCTCACGCTCCCAGAGGTGCAGTTCCAAGCCGAAGGAATAGTCGGAATCGTTCACGCGGGGGTTTCTGAAATTCATACGGACCTGGGAGAGTTCGCTACCGGGAGCGGCTTCGAGGGAGAAACTCTGCCCTCCGCCGGCCCATGCCCTGCCCTCGACGATGTCGCGGAAGGAGCGGGCCGGGCGGGCATAGTCGAAATTTCGCTGGCTGAAAGAGATGTATCCCATGAGGCCGGAATTCGAACTGATACCGGCGCCGATGCTGAACTGGCCGGTGGGCGTTTCCTCGACGCTGACGGAGACGTTTCGCGGGGAGGTTCCGGGAGGGGCCTGCTCCGGCTCGATGGTAAGGGAAGAAAAGTATGCGAGGCGCTGGAGCCTTTTTCGAGAGAGAGTGAGCGCATCGGTGTCAAAGGTCTGTCCGGGGTAGAACTTGAGGTCCCGGCGGATGACGCTGTCGCGGGTCTTGTCGTTGCCGAAGACATCGATCTCGCCGATCGTTATCGTGGCACCCTCTTCAAGGCGGTAGCGCACATCGACCTCGGGGGCGTCAAGCGCGAAGATCGTTGACGGAGTGACGACGGCGTCGATACGACCGATGTGGCCATAGGCGTCTTTAAGCGAACTGACATCGGCATCAAGGGAGGTAAAGGAAAACGCCTTGCCGGAGGTCATCTTGAGACCGGAAAGGAGGGCGGCGCTATCAAGGACGACATTGCCCGTAATGGACACGGAGCGCACTTTGTAGAGCGGCCCCTCGGTG
>CALMGO010000638.1 GCA_937863625.1 uncultured bacterium | reverse complement strand
TGCCTATTACGAGCGGGAACCCTGCAAAGTCCGCGCGTGTAGCCGCCGTCCGCGCCGCGGCCGCTGCGTACACACCGTCGAGCTTCCACTGTGCGGCGATACCGCCGCAGAGCATGAGCGCCGCAATGAGAAATCGCGAAGACCTCATTTCGCAGCCTCCTCGCCCGGGTTGCCCGGCTCATCCGCGCCGTGCTCGTCGCCGTCGGCCTTGTCCTTCTCCGTTACAATCGGAAAGACCGTCTTCAGCACCACGTATTCCACAAAGAGAAGCACCATCGCCACAAGGTAAAAGACCCACCCTTCAAGATAGTGGTAAAACCCGTCCGCCAGCCCCGTGTACCCGTAGTGCTGCAAAAGCCCAGTCCCCGTCACCCGCAGTATGTTGGTAAATACCGCTATCGGTGCCGCTGAGATGACAAAT
Organism: uncultured bacterium; assembly: GCA_937863625.1. Classification (GTDB taxonomy): domain Bacteria; phylum Planctomycetota; class DG-23; order SLPQ01; family SLPQ01; genus CALMGO01. The sequence goes on along the minus strand of CALMGO010000638.1, from coordinate 1,193 downwards.
ACCGACTTGCGCAGCGCCCCCCCCGGCACCACAAACGCAAACGCCGTCGCCGTCGCGAGTATCCCGAAAAGCGACCTTATCCCGCTGCACGCGTCGTCCACCGAGAGCGTCTTACCCGTGATGAATATCAGATTGCCCGCCGAAGTGGCCGGTACTCCCGTTGCCTGCAGGAGTATCGTCGATACTCCGCTTGCAAAAAGCCTCAATTGCGCGCTCACCGAGTCGTATATCCCGCTCGGAAGGGGGCACATGAATATAAGGTATGCCACAGGCAGTGCCGCCACGCGCAGAAACGACCACCCGCCCGCCAGAAGCGACAGCGCCAGAAGTGTCACGATAAACGCCACCGCCTGCACAAAGAGCATGTTGCCGAGGCGCCCTGCGAAAAGGAGGCCTATCGACAGCGCGAGAAACACCACTCCCCACAGGCTCCCGCCGACCGCGATATCGCGGTTGCGCTTCAGCGCCTCGTGAAAGAAATAAATGGCCGCCACCGGAACCAGAAGCCCGTGCCCGTAGCTCGGGTCATTCCACCACCGGTCAAAAAGCCCGCCAAGCGTCCTGTGGAAGAGAAGTCCCGTGAGCCCCAGCAGCACGAGCCATCCCAACAGGTCGCTTTTCGAGAGACGTCTTTGCGTCATTTCGATGCCGCCTGGCTATGTTTTTTAGGTGCTATTCCGTACCTCTTGAGTTTTCTCCAGAGCGTTGTCCTGCCGATCCCGAGAATGCCGGCTGAACGGTCCTGATTCCACCCGGTCGATTCCAGCACCTCCAGGATGTGCGCCGCCTCGACCTCTTCAAGCGTCAGAGGCGTCGACCCCGCAGGCGAAGATGGAGTCCTGCGGACCTGCGGCGGCAGGTTATGCTCTGTTATTGTGCCGTCCTGGCAGAGCATTACCGCGTATTCCACGGCGTTTTCGAGTTCCCTGACGTTGCCCGGCCAGTCATAGCGCTCGAGCATCGATAGCGCCGTATCGTGAAATCCTCCTATCTCTCTTTTCGACTCTTGCGCAAACTTCCTCAAGAAATGCTCGGCCAGAAGCACTATGTCTTCCTTGCGCTCCCTCAGCGGCGGCACGTGTATCGGGATTACGTTTACCCTGTAGAAGAGGTCCTCCCTAAACCTCCCGTCCTTGATCGCCGACTGCATGTCGCTGTTGGTGGCCGCCACGAGCCTTACGTCCACAAACCTC
>CALMGO010000637.1 GCA_937863625.1 uncultured bacterium | reverse complement strand
TGCCAACCCTCTACCGCGGCATCGACCGCGTCCGCGAACGTTTCGGTTTTTCCTCCCTCACTGCGGGACGCGCTGTTGACCTTATAAGGCGGCTCGACAAAAATGAACACGGCTTCATCCTACGTACCCCTGCACTTACACAGTAACTACAGTCTGCTCGAGGGCGCCTCGTCAATCGCTGAGTACATTGACGCGGCGGTGCGCCTGGGGCTCCCGGCGCTTGCCATTACCGATACCGATTCCCTTTCCGGAGCTGTTTCCTTTTATAAGGCCGCAAAGGCCGCCCGGATAAAGCCCATCATCGGCGCTGAAATCACAGCGCCTCATACGCGTGTGGTTCTTCTTGCCAGGAACGCCTCCGGATATTCCGGCCTTTGCCGCATCATCACCGCCCGGCGTCTCGACCCCTCTTTTGACCTTCTTGCCGCGGTGGAGAAGGAGAGCCGCTCTCTGTTTGTCCTTTCGTCCGACGTGCGCTTTCTGAGTTCTGCCGCAGAGCGGGTCCAGAATCTTTATGCCGAGTTGCCTGCGACCTTTACGAAAAAGAAACTGCGCGAGATTTTCTCCGCAGCGCGTGAACTCGGCCTCCCTCTTGTCGCCGGCACGGACACTCATTTCGTGGAGCCGTCCGGCCACGAGATACACCGCGTTTTGACCGCCATCCGTGAGAACGCCTTGCTTGACAATCTCCCTGATTCCGCCGTCGCTGCGCCTTCGGCATTTCTTCGTTCTCCGGATGAAATGAGAGACTTTTACCGCCTCGTGCCCGAGGCCCTTGAAAATACCAACCGCATAGCCGATGCGTGCAATTTCGATTTCACTTTCGGGCAATACCACTTCCCCCACACGGGCGTCCCCGACGGCGAGAGCCCCTTTTCCCACTTATCAAATCTCGCTTTCGAGTGCGCACGAAGACTTTACCGGCCCATGACACCCACAGTCATGAGCCGTCTTGCATACGAACTTGACGTCATTGACAGGCTTAACTTCCCCGCCTACTTTCTCATCGTCCATGATATCGTACGCCATGCCCGCGAAAGAGGCATCACCGTCGCCGGGCGAGGCTCCGCCGCCGATTCCCTCGTCGCCTACTGCCTCGGCATTACCATCGTCGACCCCATCCGTTTTGATCTCTACTTTGAACGCTTTCTCAATCCCTCCCGCACCGACTGCCCTGATATCGACCTCGATATCTGCTGGAAGCGCCGCGATGAAGTTATAAAGTACGTGTACGAAAAGTACGGCCACGAACGCGTCGCCATGATCGCCACGTACGTCACATATCAGGCCCGCAGTGCTTTTCGCGACGTCGCCCGCGTTTTCGGCCTGCCGATGGAGGAGATAGACTCGCTTACCTCGCGCCTGCCGCATTATGGCGCTTCGGACATCTCCGAGGCCGTAAAGACCGTGCCTGAGGCCGCAGATTTCCCCATTGACCGCGAGCCATACGCTACAATCGTCTCTCTCGCCCGCCGCATAGACTCTTTTCCACGGCACCTTGGCGTGCACCTCGGCGGCCTTGTCATAAGTGACAAACCGCTCACCGACTATATGCCCCTCCAGATGGCCACGAAGGGTATCGTGATATCGCAGTATGACATGCATCCCGTCGAGGAACTCGGTCTCGTCAAGATGGACCTGCTCGGGCAACGCGCCATATCCGTCGTCGATGACACTGTAAAATACGTCCGCGAAGTCTTCGGCGAGAGGCTGAGCCCCTATGAGTTTCCCGACGGAGATGCCGCCGTTGCCCGTCTTGTCCGGCGAGGCCGCACCATAGGCGGTTTCCAGGTGGAGTCTCCCGGCATGAGGCATCTGCTTCAGATGATGCGTGCACGTGACAAAAACGACCTTCTCATCGGACTTTCGCTCATCCGCCCAGGTCCCTCGGGTTCCGGCATGAAGGAGCACTATATACGCCGTCGCCGAGGAATTGAGAAGCCTTTCTATCTGCACCCGTCGATGAAGGATGCGCTTTCGGAAACATACGGAGTGATGCTCTACCAGGAGGATATCCTAAAGGTCGCACGCGCCGTAGCCGGTTTTGACCTTGCCGTTGGCGACGAACTGAGAAAGGCTGTTTCCAAGGGGCGCTCTACCGAGGCCATGGCAGCCCTCCGGGACAAATTTGTCTCCGGCGCCGTCGGAAACGGTGTCGATGCGCGCGCCGCGGCCGCCATTTATGAACTTGTTCGGAATTTCGCCGCCTACTCTTACTGCAAGGCGCACGCCACCACTTATGCCGAGATTTCCTACGCCACCATCTACCTCAAAGCGCATTACCCTGCGCAGTTTCACGCCGCCCGAATCAATAACCGCGCCGGTTTTTACCACCCGCGTGTTTACCTCGAAGAGGCCCGCCGCATGGGCGTTGACATACTCCCGCTGGATATAAATGAGAGCGCCATGGAGTTTGCCACCGGCGAAAACTCCATCAGAATCGGTCTCTCTGCCGTCAAGGGGCTCTCCCGGCGCACCACTGACAGGGTTCTTTCCGCCCGTTCCGGTGCGCCTTTCAAGTCCTTTGCTGATTTCCTCATGCGAGTCGACGCGCCAAAATCCGAATGTGAGTCTCTCGTTTCCGCTGGCGCGCTCTCCTCTCTCGGCCGAACCCGCCCCGAGTGTCTCGTCGAACTCGACGCCTTCGAGCGCTCCTCCTCTCGCGGCCTCAAAGACGCCGCTACCGCGACCCTCCCCGAATATTCTCTTCCCGAAATCCTTGCCCTCGAAGATGAAGTCCTGGAAATGACGCCTACTGCGCACCCGATGACGCCGTTTACCGCCTGCGCCCGCGAACGGGGCGCCGTCCCAGCTTTGGCACTCCCGCGATTTGCCGGCAAGATCATCACTCTCGCCGGCTTTCTCGTCACGCGCCGCCGCGCCCCCACCAGAAATGGCGACTACATGGAGTTTGCAACACTTGAGGATACGACTGATATATTCGAAGTGACTCTCTTCCCGGATGCCTACCGCCGCTTTGGAAGGCTTCTACGTTCCGCAGGGCCGTTTCTTATCAAGGGCAAAGTCGAGGACCAGTACGGCGCCATGACTATCACAGCCGCCCGGCTCGACTACCTGCTGTCGGAGCGCCCTGTTCGCAAGACAAGCGTGTCGCCAACAGCGGATACGGCCTCAGCCGCGACAGGCGCCGCCCTGTTCAGTTAGATACTTCGGCCCCACAATCCACAGCCCTTGGTTTGCTCTCTGCAGCTCTGATAAAGGAGTGATACTCTGCGGAAGGCGGTGTCCTCCCGGCTTATTACCCTATGCGACCGCCAGGCCAAACGGCGTAAATGCCAGCCGCGCGAGTTTCATGTGCTGCACCGCAAACGGCAGTCCTATGACAGTCAGCGCGAAAAACACCGCCAGCGCCACGTGAGTCAACACTATCACCCATCCGAAAAAGACTATCCACACAATGTTGAAAAAGACACTCAGCGCCCCCATTCCCCGAGGTGGAGTCATGACCTCCCGCCCGAAGGGCACCAGAGACAGTGCGCCGAGTTTGAAACACTGTATGCCAAACGGAATCCCCACAATTGTCAGGCAAAACGCCACCCCCGCCACGATATAGTCAATGCATATGAATATCCCGCCGAAGATGATCCAGATTATATTGCCTATTATTCTCAAGTTGAGTCTCCCGTCTCACGCTGCCGCGTTGCCTTTATCTCCACTACTTTCTCGCGAGTAGATTTATTCGCCGGAATGTCTCAAAATACGTCCCGTCTCTGCGCGCCGTTTCCGCAAGCATCCTTTGGACAACTTCGTCCCGAAAGCGCCTCTTGTCCTCGCCATCGATCTGTCGCAAGAACGGTACGAGGCTCGGCTGGTCTATCCACCCTGTTATTGCTTCGCCTGCCGCAAATGTCCGGTCTGCGTTTTCCCCCCACACCTTCACCTCGGCAAACCCAGCCTTTCCCGCCAGCAGCGAGTATTCATCCACAGATGGCATGTACCACGGCCACGCCCATCCGGCAAAGTGCCCGGCATATTTCTCCTTTGCCATCGTCTCTTTCACGATGCGAATGAGATTGCCGCAGTTGCCGTCCCCGGCAAAGTTGAGCCGCGTCACCCCTCCAACCACAAGGGCCTTGTGCACACCCGCCAGCATCCGCGAGTGGTCTCTCACCCAGTGCAGTGTAGCGTTTGAAAAAACGACGTCAAACTCATCCGCGACGTCCATCTCGTTGATGTCAAGCAGCGCAAACGTCAGATTGTCCGCCTTGTGCTTCTTCGCCTCGGCTATCATCCCCTCCGACGCATCAATCCCCACGACCTCTCCGTCGACCAGAATTTCCGCTATCGCCGCCGTCAGAGCCCCGTCGCCGCAGCCCATGTCCAACACGCGCTCGCGTCCGGAAAGCGACAACTCGCTGATGAGCCTCTGTCCCCATTCCTTCTGGTGTTGACTCACCTTTGCGTATTTCCTGCCGTCAAATTCATGTGCCAATCCCCACCCCTCAATTCCTACAGGTAGCCGAGAGCCTTCAACTGAGCCTCTTCCTCCGGCGATACTGCCCTTTCTATCTCCCGCTCGACCGGGCGTCCTTTTTTGTACCCGCGCAGTTCAGGCATGAGCGCCGCCGCCATTGCCGCGTCGCTTTTGCCGAGATTCGTCTCTTCCCTGGGGTCCTTCCACAGGTTAAAGAGCATGGAGTCTTCGGTCTGGGTGTCGTCGTCAAGTATCCGTGTCTCGACTATGAGTTTCATCCCCTCTTTTTCCACCGAGTAAAACCCGTCCTTGAACTGGTGCGCCACGAGCGCCGCGCGGCAGATTTCCTCGTCTTCGTTCCGAACCGTTTCGAGAACTCTTCCCCTGACGCCCAATCCCGACAAGTGTCTCTCGCGAAAACCCCCGTGCGAGAGTATCGTCCTCGCGATATCGACGTTGCTCGTCAAGAACTTCTTCTCTTCCTTCGCCGTCTGACCTGCCGCCTTGACGATAAGAGGCGTAGCAAGGAGTTCCTCGTAGACGCTGTTGGCGTGCTGTACGAGCCCATGCTCGCCGAAATGCTCCCCGTGGTCGCTCGCGACGACTATGCACGTATCATCGTAGAGCCCCTGGTCGGCCAGAAGCGTAATAATATTGCCGATTGCGTGATCCGCCTCGCGTATCTCGCCGTCGTATAGCGCTTCCACACTCTCTCGAAGCGCGGCTATCCTCAAAGGCCTGTCGGCGCCCGGGGTAATAAAATCGCCGGACAGGCGCAGTTTCTCCGCAAACGTCCGATTCTCTCCGCTCCACAGGTCGTAGTCATCCTTCGGCACATACGGTCCGTGCACGTCCATGAAGTGAATATACAGGAAGAATGGTTCGCCCTGGCGCTGCGCCCCTATCACTTCGCGCGTCTTCTCGAAGACCGTCTCGGCGTCACAGTAAAACCCGTTTACTTCCGCGTCCTTCAGGTGCCAGTCGACCAACTGCTCTGCCACCCTCGCCGGCAGCACTCGTTCATACCTGTCAAATCCCCTCGTGAATCCCCGCTTTTCGTCAAGCCACGGGTTAGTCTGTATCCCTATCGTCCTGTACCCTGCCCACGACAAGAGCCCCGGCAGTGTCGCCAGCACCTCCGGCACGAAATGTGAGAGAAGGAGTTGTGACGTGAACATCGACGCCATCGACGATGTAGTTAACGTCGACTGGCTCTTGTTACGGAGGTATACGGTGGCCTTGCCGGCCAGGTCATCTATGTTCGGGCTCGTGTCTCTCCCGTAGCCGTAGCACCCGAGATGGTCGGCCCGCAGCGTATCCACGACGATAAAGACGATATTCTTACCTGCGCGCGGCCTGTCCATGTACCGCCATAACCGCGGCACGGCCATCCCCGCGCCGACACCCGCCAGGGACGCCAGCCCCGCCTTTATCAATCCCCGCCTCGTTATCTTCGGCATGCCGCTTGAGCCCCGCGCCTGTCTTCCCGCTCCAAAGAATCCATTATACCCCCGTCCGCAGTGCCCGCAACGCTTGCACAATCTCTTGCCAAATCCCTTTGTTCCGTTAGACTCATGAAACGATTGTTACGTTTCGTTTTGCTCAAGGAGGAGGCTTCGCCGATGCCCCGCACCGATTTTCTAAACCGTCGCGCAGGTCTCGGCATGTTCGTTGATCGCTGCCCCTCATCGCGCCCCAATATCATCCTCATCACCGCCGACATGGTTCCACCCGAGTTTCACCGCAGCGGAGAGGCCAATACTTCCCTGGCCCGCACCCCGCATCTTGACTCGCTCCGCGCGTGTTCGGCCACATTCACTAACGCATTCTCCAACGCCCCCCTTTGCGGGCCGTCGCGCGCCTCGTATCTCACCGGCCGCTACCCGTACGTCGTTGTAAATGAGGAACGTGCACATGACGGTTGGGCAGTGAGCCTCCGTGCCGACGACATAATCTTCCCTGAATATCTAAGAGCAGTCTCATACGTCACAAAGCACGCCGGCAAGTCCCATGTGGGGGCCGCCAAGTTCATCGACGCCTTCGGCGAGGCCGACAGCCCATGGAACCGATGGGCGCAGCCCATGACCGACGATGACGCCTACGTCGCTTTCCTTGACAGGCGTGCGGTTTCTCCGCCCATCTTCAAAGACCCCCTTCGCGGCACGCACGCCGACAGGCGCACTCCCGGCAATGTCTACGGTGGATTCGTCACCCAGGCCGACGGTTCCGCATTTCCTGAGGAGGCCACCTACTGCCACTTCACTGCGGGACTCGCAATTGAGAGACTCCGTGCGGCCTCTTTCCAGCGCCTGACTCCCGACGCCCCCGTTTATCTCCAGGTGGATTTCTTCGAGCCGCACCAGCCGTTTATGATTCCGACTTCACTTGATGGGCGCGCGGGTGAATTGCGTGACCTTGTCGAACTCCCGCAGTCTTTCCTCGACCTCTTGGACAGTGACTTTGCCCCCTGCCCGGGCGACCCTCGCATATATGATCTCTACCGCCGTGAAATCGGCATCTACTCTCCCGATGTTCTTCGCGACTACATCGTCTTCAATATCCTCCAGATGGAAATCCTCGACCGGGCAATCGGGCGTATCCTGGCAACGCTCAAATCAGCCGGTATTTTCGATTGTTCTCTTGTAATCTTCACTGCCGACCACGGTGAAATGAACGGACACAAGGCGCTCGTCGATAAAGGCGCCTACTGCCATCCGCGCGTCGCGCGCGTGCCGCTCGTCGTCGA
>CALMGO010000636.1 GCA_937863625.1 uncultured bacterium | reverse complement strand
CCGGGGGCTACCCGGGGCCGGTCGCGGTAAATAGTGATTAGATCTTTATGCTCTTGAAGTAAGGCAGATAGGGGCGGTTCTTAGAGAGCATTTCGGTGACCATCTTCTTTATCTCGGCGAGGGAGAGGACGGAAGCGGTCAACGGGTCATAGGCGCATGCGTAGAAGACGAGCATGGGGTCGCGGGTCAGAACCGCGTCGACGGTCATCATCTCGATATCGACGGAGACTTTGTTAAGGGTGGCGCACTGACGGGGGAGGGCGCCGACGTGGATGGCGTTAAAGCCGCGGCGGTTGGCGACAACGGGGACCTCGACGCAGGCGCCTTCGGGGAGGTTGGTGATGATGCCGGTATTTGGGACGTTGCCATTGAACTCAAAGGGTTCGCCGCCGAGCCGGGCGTTGATGATATAGGCGGCGTATTCTTTGCCGCGTTCGAGGGTGACCTCGCCTTTCTTGATCCAGGCCTCGATATCGCGTTTCCATGTCTTCTGGCGCTTCATGTACTCCTTGATGATGTAGGCATAGACGCCGGGATTCCAACCGGTGCCGTTGGTGCAATACTTCTTTATGAGGTCCTGGCGCTTGCGGAACCACCAGTTGTATTCGCTGTTGTGGCCGGAGGACTCGGTGACGTAGTAGCCGAGGTGGAGGAACATCTCGTTGCGGACGAGTTCGTGGTTGGCGACGGCGGGTTTCTTCATGGCGCGGCGCAGGGCGGGGTAGAGGTCCTTGCCGTTTTTCTTCAACTCGAGGTACCATGCCTGGTGATTGATACCGGCGCAGACGTAGTCCATATCATCGTATTTGACGCCCACCCACCTGGCGAGCATCTCGGCGGTGCCCTGGACGCTGTGGCAGAGGCCGGTGACCTTTATGGGGGAGGTCTTTTGCATGGCGTGGCAGAGCATGGCCATGGGGTTGGTGTAGTTCAGGAGAATGGCGTCGGGGCAATACTTTTCCATGTCGCGGCAGATGTCGAGCATGACGGGGATGGTGCGAAGGGCGCGGAAGATGCCTGAGGGGCCGCGGGTGTCGCCGATATTGGTGTCGACGCCGTATTTCTTGGGGATTTCGATATCGTGACGCCAGACGGAGACGCCGCCGGCGAGGATGGTGCAGAGGACGGCGTCGGCGCCCTTGAGGGCTTCCTTGCGGTCGGTGGTGGCGACGACCTTGGCGGGGTAGTTACCCTTGGCTACGATCATCTCGACGGCGCGGGTGATGTACTTGAGGCGCTGCTTGTCGATGTCCATGAGGACGAGAGTCGCGTCCCGGAGCAGCGGGAACGTGAGGATGTCCCGCACGAGGGTGCGGGTGAAACCGAAACTTCCGGCACCGATGAATGCAATGCGCGCCATGCGATGTGTCTCCTTTGTCAGGGTGCAGATGCGAGCGAGTCTCAGCTACTCTGCGGAACGGTGCCACGGCAACCGCGCCGGGCGAATGAGAATCGATTTTACATAGGGGCGGGTGCGGGGGAAGAGGAAATCGCCGTCAGGAAAGGGTTTTATGGAAGCGGCGGGCGGCGAGGTAGATGGTAAGGGGGCCGATAATGGCGAGGGCGAGCATCTGGGGCCAGAGGACAGAGGGGCCGACGCCTTTGAGGAAGATGCCGCGGATAATGACGAGGAAGTATCGCAGGGGATTGGCGTAGGTCAGAACCTGGATGATCGGCGGCATATTGGCGATGGGGAACATGAAGCCGGAGAGGAGCATGGCAGGGAAGAAGAAAAAGAAGGTGCTCATCATGGCCTGCTGCTGAGTGCGGCAGAGAGTCGAGATCAAAAGGCCGACACCGAGCGTCGTCATCAGGTACAAGAGAACGCAGAAAAGAAGCAACGGAAGGCTGCCTCTGACGGGGACATTGAACCAGAGGACGCCGATAGCAGTGACAAGAAGTACGTCAATAAGCGCGATAACGGCGAAGGGGAGAGTCTTGCCGAGGATGAACTCGGCGGGGGTGATGGGGGTAACGATAATCTGCTCCATGGTGCCGATTTCCTTTTCGCGGACGACGGCCATGCTGGTGAGCATGAGGGTGATGAGCGAAACGAGGATGGCAATGACACCTGGCACGTAGAAATTGCGACTTTCGAGATTTTCATTGAACCACGCGCGCGTCTCGATGGTGACGGTGGGAGGGGAGATGGTCTTGCCGGCGGTAACGGAGAGGCGGCGGGCGAGCGTCTCTCTCGACCATGTGTCCACGATGCGGGCGGAATAGCCAAGGACGATGCGGGCGGTATTGGAATCGGTGCCGTCGATCAAGAGCTGGACCTTAGCAGTGCGGGCGGCCCCGAAATCGCCGGCGAAACCGGCATTGACGCGGAGGATGAAACTGACATCGCCATGATCCATGAGGAAGCGGGCGCGAGAGTCGTTGTCAACGTATTCGACTACGTCGAAATAGCCGGAGCGGCGGAAGCGGTCGATGAGTTCGCGAGAAGGGACCGAATGGTCGAGGTCGTAGACGGCGGTGGGGACGTGCCGGACGTCGGTCGAAATAGCGTAACCGAAAACAAGGACCTGGAAGACAGGCATGACGAAAATGATACCCTTCATACGAGGGTCGCGCAGGACCTGGAGAAACTCCTTTTTGAGCATGGTCTTTATACGCTCGAAGGCGATCATGCGAGTTTCTTTCTGAAGGCGGCGTTGGCGAGTAAGAGCGTTACGCCGCCAAAGAGGGTCAGGAGGACGGCGTCGAAGGCGAGGACCTCCAGTCCGACACCCTTGAGATAGATACCTTTCAAGAGGGCGACGAAGTAGCGCGCGGGGATTAGAAGAGTGACGAACTGGATGACGCGAGGCATATTGGCAATAGGATAGACAAAGCCGGAGAGCAGGAATGCGGGGATGAAGGTGAGTACCATGGCGAGTTGATTGGCGACGAGTTGGCTTTTGGTGATGACACTGATGAAGAGGCCGAGCGAGAGGGCGGTAATCATAAAGACTGACGCGGCGGCGAAAAGGAGGGCAACGGAGCCGCGGAGGGGCACATCGTAGACGAACTCACCCATGAAGACGGCAAGGGCGACATCGACGAGGCCGATGACGAAGTAGGGGATTAGTTTGCCGAGGAGGAGTTCGGAGCCGAGGACGGGCGTGGAGATGAGCTGCTCCATGGTGCCGTTTTCCCATTCGCGGGCGACGGTGAGCGAAGTCAGGAGGGCGGCTATCACCATCATGATGACGGCGATGAGGCCGGGGATGATGTAATTTCGCGATTCGAGGTCGGTATTGAACCAGACGCGCGGGCGAAGGTCGAGGGGGGCGGCGGGGACGGCTGCCGTGATGCGACTGATGTAGCGGGCGGTGATGTCGGTTGAATACGCGCTCGTGACGAACTCGGCGTAACTTATGACGAGGGTGGCGGTATTGGAGTCGCTGGCATCGACAAGGAGTTGAAGGGAAGAGGGGCGGCCGGACTCGACGAGCGAGGCGAAGTCATAGGGGATGACGAGAGCGGCGACGGCTCGTCGGGAGTCAATGTCGCTTTCGAGTGAGGCGTAGTCGGCGACGTAACGCTCGAGCGAGAAATAGCGGGAGCCGTCAAAGCGGCTGACGAGTTCGCGGGAGGCGTGGGAGCGGCTCTGGTCGTAAACGACGAGCGGCACGCGGTCGACATCGAGCGTGAGGGCAAAGCCGAAGAGAAAGAGCATGAGCATGGGCAGGGCAATAGCCATGCCAAGGCTGCGGACGTCGCGGATGACGTGGAGAAACTCCTTTCGGGCGACGGCGCGGACGCGGCGGGCGTTCATAAGGGCACCCCGGCGGCGCGGTCGCGCTCTTCGATGAGCGATACGAAGACGTCTTCGAGGGAGGGGACGATTTTCTCGACGCGATCCGTATGGAAGCCGAGGGAAGCGAGTTTGTCCTTTATCGAGGCAACCGCAGTCGGGCAGTCATACGTGACGACGTGGAGTCCCTTGCCGAAGAGAGCGACCTCGGTGACGCAGGGGATTTTCTCAATTTCGGAGGCGGCGTCCTGGGGGCGGTCGCAGATGACCTCGACGACGTCGCCGGACATGCGAGTGGCCTTGAGAGTAGCGGGTGAGCCGATGGCGATGAGTTCGCCGCGATAGATAAGGGCGACGCGGTCACAGTACTCGGCCTCGTCCATGTAATGGGTCGTGACAAACACGGTGACGCCGGAGGCGGCGAGTTGGTAGATGAGGTCCCAGAAGCGGCGGCGGCTCATGGGGTCAACGCCGGAGGTAGGCTCGTCGAGGAAGATGATGCGAGGTTCGTGGAGGATGGCGCAGCCGAGGGCGAGGCGCTGCTTCCAGCCTGCGGAAAGAACGCCGGTGCGGGTATGACGATGCTCGGCGAGGCCGGCCATGTCGAGGACCCAATCCTTGCGGGAAAGCTTCTTGTCGGCGGGGAGACGATAGATGCCGCTGTAAAAGTCGATATTCTCCTCGACGGTGAGGTCTTCGTAGAGGGAAAACTTCTGGCTCATGTAGCCGATATTGGACTTAACATCCTCGGGGCGGGTGGAAACATCGAAACCGGCGACGGAGGCAGCGCCGGAGGTGGGGGCGAGGATGCCGCAGAGCATGCGGATGGTGGTGGATTTGCCGGCGCCATTGGGGCCGAGAAAGCCGAAGACCTCGCCGGTGGAGACGTCGAAGGAGACGCGGTTGACGGCGGTGAAGGAGCCGAAGCGCTTTTCGAGGTCGCGGACGACGACGGCCTTGGCATCATTTGCTGGAGGCATCGGCGGTCGCTCCGGGGGTTTCGGATAGAACGGACACGAATATATCCTCAAGCGAGGGGGGGACTTCGCGGACGGTCGTGACAGTCAGGGCCGCCTTTTTGAGAACGTCGGAGACAGCGGGAATGCCGGTGGAGGCCTGGTCGACGGCGACATGAATGCGGTCGCCAAAGAGCGAGACGGCGCGCGGCGGGAAGACGGCACGAAGGGCGGCAGCGGCGCTTCGAAGCTCGGGCGCGGCCACCTCGACAATGGCTCCGCGCATAAGCGTCTTTACTTCCTGGGGGGCGCCGAGGGCGATCAAGCTGCCATGGTGGAGAAGGCCGATGCGGCTGCAACGTTCGGCTTCGTCAAGATAGGCGGTCGAGAGGAAGATAGTGACGCCTTCACGCAGCAACTGGTAGAGGATACGCCAGAAATCGCGGCGCGAGACAGGATCGACGCCGTTTGTGGGTTCGTCGAGGAAGAGGACCTTTGGCGTGTGGACAAGGGCGCAGGCGAGGCCGAGTTTCTGCTTCATGCCGCCGGAGAGGTTTCCGGCGAGGCGGTTGGTAAACGGCGAGAGATTGCTGAAGGCGAGAAGGCGGTCTATGGCGGCGGAGCGGCCGGCGCGGGGGACGCCGTAGATGTCGGCATAGAAGTCGATATTTTCCATTACGGTGAGGTCGCTATAGAGGCCGAAGCGCTGGCTCATGTAGCCGATGATGTTTTTGACGGCGTCAGCGTCGGAGGTGACGTGATTGCCGTGTATCCAGGCATCGCCGGAAGTGGGCGTCATGATGGAGGTCAGGAGGCGCATGGTCGTGGTCTTACCTGCGCCGTCAGGGCCGACAAGGCCGAAGATCTCGCCGGGGGCGACCTCGAAAGAGAGAGAGTCAACGGCAGTGAGGTCACCGAAACGCCGGGTGAGGGCGGATGCGGCGACGGCATTCATGGGGCGGCGTCCCCGGTAGCTATGACGGCATCGGCGGGCATGCCGGCCTTGAGGTCCATGTCGGGATTGGGCAGGTCGACCTTTATGCGGTAGACGAGTTTGACGCGTTCCTTTGGGGTCTGGACGCTTTTGGGGGTGAACTCGGCCTCAGGCGAGATGAACGAGATGCGCCCCTTGTAGGATTTGCCGGGATATGTGTCGGTGGTGACGGTGACGTCCTGGCCGATTTTGGCGCGGCCGAGGTCGGTCTCGTTTACGTAGGCGCGGAGGAAGACATTTTTGAGGTCGCCGACGGTGACGACGGGAGTGCCGGGGGCGACGTATTCGCCGGGTTCGATATTTTTGGAGAGGACTACGCCGGCAAGGGGCGCGTAGATGGCGGCATAGGAAAGACGGGTGCGAGCAAGGGCGAGGCTATTGGTGGACTGTTCGAGACGGGCTCGGGCGGCGTCGATGGTCTCCTGCCGGGGGCCCTTTTTGACGAGGGCGGCATTTTCGGCGGCCTGGGCGAGGACGGCGCGGGCGGCGGTGATACGTTCCTTGCGAGGGCCTTGCTTTACGAGGGCGAACTGCTGCGTGGCCTCGGCGAGGAGTGCGACGGCGCTGTCGTAGGCGGTACGCGCGGAGTCATATTGGCTGCCTGAGATGGCGGAGGTTTTGAAGAGTTCAGAAAGACGCTCGAAATCCGCACGGAGGTTGTCGGCCTTGGCACGGGCGCTCTCGACAGCGGCCTCGGCGGCGGCAATCTCCTCGGGGCGGGAACCGGCGAGCAATTCATCAAGGGCGGCCTGAGCGGCCTGGACCGTGGCTTCGGCGGCAGCTATCTCCTCGGGACGCGAACCGGCGAGGAGTTCGTCGAGGGCGGCCTGCGAGGCGCGGACATCGGAAGAGGCAACGGCAACGAGGCCGGCAAGTTCGGAGTCGTCGAGGCGGGCGATGAGCCGGTCCTTTTCGACGATGTCGCCTTCGTCGACAGTACGTTCGACGACGCGGCCGGCGATTTTGAAGGCGACTTCAGCGTCGACGACTTCGATATTGCCTGAGACGGAGAGGAAGCCGGGGGTGTCGGGCGGGTTATTGCGAATGGTAACGGCTGTGATAACCGCCGCTATGATGACGAGAGGGATGACGAGGAGGGGGGCTTTTTTCGCCTTCATTTACGCGCCTTTCGCTGACATGGGTAGCGAGGTCGTCATGCGAAGTCACATTATACAGCAGACGACGCACACTGAAAGGGCACAGGCGACTAACAAGCGAGTTTGCGGCCGAGGGCAAGGGCTTTCTTATTGGAGGTCCACTTGGCGATCTCGGCGGTCGGGAGACCCTGGAGGGAGAGACTGCCGGCGAATTTCATATTGAGATATTCGAAGCCATTCTTGAAAGCGTCGATAATAGGAGCGCCCATTTCCTCGACAGTGTCATCGGCGCAGAGGGTGACGACGGCGGCGCGGCGAGGGGTGAAGAGTTTGCCGGGGCCGAAGCCGAGAGCGAAAAGGCGGTCGAGGGGAGCTTTGAGTTGAGCGGACATGGTGAACCAGT
>CALMGO010000635.1 GCA_937863625.1 uncultured bacterium | reverse complement strand
CTGCTGGAGAAAAACGATATCCGCGATGGAATCGCTCACCTCGCCGCCGCCCGCCAGCGCCGCGCCGCCCAGTTTGATGACAAACGTTTTGCCCGCGAAACTCTGCACATACGGCAGCGCCTCGATGAGCACCTTTGCCTTTAGAATGGCATCTTCCATGTATTTTCCCTCAGTCGATTTCACAAGCGAAAAGTATACCACTCCAAACGCCCTAAGGCAATATAGGTGCGATAATTATGGCCGGATACGGTTGCCCCTCAGACGGCAAGCTTCACAAGGTCGATTTTGCCTCTGTCACCCTGCCCGAGCCCCATTTCAGCCGCTTTGGCTACGTGGACAGGCTGCCCGGACGTGGTGAAAAGGTCCGGCAGTCCCGCGTCGGCCCGCATTTGTTCCACCACCCCCAGCGCCACGGTGTCACACGCCACCGGGTCCCGCGAGAGATAAATCGTCGAGTGGTTCGTGATAAACGCAGGGTTTGACGCGTCCGGGCCCCCGTTATAGCAGACCTTGAGCCCGTCCAGGATGTGGAGGACCGTCTTCTCGGCGATAGGTTTCAGTGCAAAGATTTCCGGCACCGCCGGGCTGCAATACATGGGGGCTTTGTGAAAACGCGCGGTATTGTTGACCGAGCCGAACGCCAGGTTCTTAAGACACGCCGTCACCCCGGCCTGGTTATGGTCCTTGAGAACCGGCATATTGATGATCTTCGTGCAGTCCGTTGTGACGATTTTCGTGACGAGAGACCTAGTGCCCGTTTCGCCCCGGTACTCGGCGGTGTCCTGGTCGCTCTCGTAGTAGACATCTTTGTCATAGCCCGAGACGCTGTCGCCGCCGCGTTCGCTCCCGTAGACGCGCACGCCCTCGCTGCCGGCATTGAGCGTGAGCCGCGCGCGCCTTGCCAGTTGGTCCTCGAACCGGTCCCAGACGATGATGTTGTTTTCCTTGACGCCTGCGCGCTTAAGACATTCGACAACGGCGTCTATAAGCGCCTTGTTGGGTTTCACCGTCCGCGCTATGCAATTCAGCTTTATCCCCACCACGTCGTCGGCCGAAAAAAGCGACTCCCACAGCCCGCCTTCCGGCGTAAGCGCTTGTGCGCCCGAATCAAGCATCCTCGATACGACCGCGCCGTCTATGTCCGAGCCGGAGAAAACCTCCGTCGAACTGACCGCCACGACGCGCGAAGACGGCGCCGCGAGCGTTGCACCGGCCGCCTCGACTCTGCCCAAGAGTCCCGCAGCAGCGATGCCCGTCGCGGCCGTCGTGATAAATCTCCTTCTCGTGATGCCGTCACTGTTTGCCGTCATGCCGTCTCCGTTTTATCTTTCGAGTCGCCTGCCAGCGACGAGGCGAATTCTCCCAGCGCCTTCACGTGCGCGCTTCCCTTTGCGGTTACCTCGATGTGCCGCGACTCGCTCCCGCTCACCGTCATCTTCACCGAAAGGCGCTCATCCGGAATCGCTCCTTCGATCCGCTCGGCCCACTCGATTACCGACACGGCCTCCTCGAAGAATAGTTCCCGTGAACCCAGTTCCAGTATGTCCGCCTCCCCCGACAGCCTGTAGGCGTCCACATGATGGACGGCCAGCCGCCCCTCGTATTCGCTTATAATCACAAATGTCGGGCTTGTTACGGGCGTTTCATCCGGCACACCGATGCCGTGGATGACGCCTCCGGCCAAAACCGTCTTTCCCGCGCCGAGGTCCCCGTATAGCGCGATACACGCCCCGGGGAAAAGCGCCTTCGCAAGGAGCCTCCCTGCGGCCCGCGTCTCATCCGGCGACGTGCTTTCGATGGTGAGCCTATCCAAGGTGCTCGTAACCTTCAGTGTCGATCCTCACTTTCTCTGCGGCGCCGGTCTCAAGAAGCACATGCCGTCCGCGGCGGACTTTCCCGATGGCCGTAAGCCGCGTCTTAAACGGCCACCGCGACTCGATATCCCCGGCCTTTCGCTCGCGCGCGGTAAAGAGCAGTTCAAAATCCTCTCCGTCTCTTGCCGCGTGGTCGAGAGGTGTCCCGCCGCTTGACTTTGCAAGCCTCCTTGCCGCTGCCGATACGGGTATCCGCGCCGCGTCGAGCAAAATGCCGACGCCGCTCTCGTCCGCGATGTGCGCCGCGTCCACACCGAGGCCGTCGGATATGTCTATCATCGCGGAGGGGGAAGCATTTCGCGCCAGCCACGCGCCTTCAGCGATTCTCGGCTCAAAGGTGAGATGTTTTCCAAGTATCGACCCGCCAAGGCTCCCGGTTACAAATACCACATCCCCCGGCCGCGCCCCGTTGCGCCTGACAGGTTTCTTTCCGGCAGGTACGCCGCCGATGGCCACAGTTACCACAACGCCGCCTGCCCAGCCCGTGACGTCTCCGCCTACCAGGGGGCAGTCGTATTTTCGCGCCAGTTTGATTAGGCCCGATGCAAGTCTCTTCGCAAAGTCACCGCCGAGCCCCTCGCGAAGCGCGACTGACGCCATGCACCACGTCGGCAGCGCCCCCATTGCCGCGATGTCTGAGAGATTCACCGCCAGCGCCTTGCGGCCGATAGCCTCTGCGCGCGCCTGGCCGATGACAAAATCCACGCCCTCGGCAATCGTGTCAATCGCGACAAGAGTTTGCTTCGACGGTCCCGCTACAAGAGCCATGTCGTCGCCCGGCCCGATGGGGACTTTTCTCGCATCAAGGCTTACGCGGCTTCTTATCCAGCCGATAAGAGCCCGCTCAGGCATATCCTTGTCTTTCTTTCTACGCAATTCCACACGCCTCCAGATGCGCCCGCCCGGCCTGAAGCTGCCCGGCGCTGTATGTCCCCGGGATTTCCATGACCTTGATTACGTCGCCCGTAACGTACGGCGCGAGCGCTGCAAAATCCACTTCCCCCGTACCGGGAATAGTGTGGTCATGCGCTTTCCTGACATCATGAAGATGCATGCCGAAGAGTTTCTTCCCAAACGTCTCGAGCCATGACAGTGCGCTTGCGAGCCCGAGTATCTCCGACACGACCGTGTGACCGACGTCGTGCCAGTAATAGACGGGCCTTTCGGCGAGGACTGCCATGATAAAGGCGAGTTCCCCCGGCTGCGGCATCCCGTCGTAGTTTATCCGCGATTCAAGCGCCAGCGGATAGTCTCCCACTCGCTGAAACACCTCCGCCAGGCTGCCTGCCGCCGTCTCCACCGCCCGCGGCGCGAGGCGGTTTCGCGCGACCATATGAACGGCCATTGCATCGCGCGTTTCCTTG
This sequence comes from uncultured bacterium, assembly GCA_937863625.1. GTDB lineage: Bacteria > Planctomycetota > DG-23 > SLPQ01 > SLPQ01 > CALMGO01. The sequence continues at coordinate 224 of CALMGO010000635.1, read as the reverse complement.
TGCCTGCCTGCCTTGTAGAGCCTTCGCGCCTCGACCTGTTTCTGCCGCGCGTTCTCCACTTCTACTATGCCTGCATGGATGACCACGCCCCTGGCGCCGATTGCCCGCGCAAGTTCCACGGTGCGCACCGTCGCATCCACCGCGCGCTGCCGCATCGAGTTATCGCTTGACGAAAGCCCGTCTCCGAATACCTCCGCCTCGGAGAGCCCCTCGCGGTAGGAGAC
>CALMGO010000634.1 GCA_937863625.1 uncultured bacterium | reverse complement strand
GCGGCTGGTGCAGGAAAAGGAAAGTCCAGCGAACGGAGGCGTTATCGGCGAGGGTCTTTCGGACGAAGGCGACCTGCTCGTCGGAGAGTCCGGAACGGTAGCCGGTCTTTTCGGCGGGGTTGTCCTGGGAATTGAGCGTGATGAAGAGGACGTTTTTGTAGACGAAAGAGTAGTAGAGCGAGCCGAAGCGTTTGCCGTAATAGGCGGCCATGGCGTCGGAAGATATCTCGTGGTTGCCGGGGATGCCGAAGAAGGGGGCGTCGAGGCGTGAGACGAGGGGGAGAAAGGCATCGTACTGAGCAGCGAGTTCGGACTCTTCGTCGGTGTAGCCTTCGATGAAATCACCGACGGACATGACAAACGCCGGGCGCAGGAGGTCGAGTTTATCCATTGCCGAGAGGAAGACTCCGGGGCGCTCGCCGCCGGTATTATCAGCAACGACGGCGAAGTGGAAATCGTCCGCGCTGTCGGCGAAGGGTCTGTGGTTCCAGGAGAGGGTTTCTGCGTCGGCGGGGGGCTCGGCGAAGCAGGGAGTGAGGAGAAAGAGCGACAGAAGGAAAGCGGTCAGCAAGGCAACGCGCATGGGATACCTCCGGATAATTCGGCCGATATGTCAGAGGGGTGGAATTATAGCTTACAGGGACCGATGTTCAATGACAAAACCGGGAGCGGAGCAGTGTCTACAATACGCTGTAAATGGCATACGCTCCGAAGGCGGCGATGGTGACACCGGAGACTTTGTTAACCAGCAGGAGGGTTTCGGAGGAGAATCTACTGCGAAAGAGTCCGACGCCTCCCGAGAGGAGGAGCCACCACGCCGCCGAGCCGGAAAAGACCCCGAGGACAAGTGCGGATGCGGAAAAGTAATCTGCCGATGAGCCGACGAGGCCGAGTCCGGCGAAGACAGCCGTAAACGCAAGGATGGTCACGGGATTTGTGAGCGTCAGGAGGAAGGTCGAGGAAAATGCGGCCGCGAGGCCTTTTTCTTTTGCGTCGGCGGCCGAAGGGGCGACCCCAGCGAGAAAGGTCCTGAGACCCAGATAGAGCAGAAAGACGCCGCCGGCGACTCGAAGAGGCGTTTGCCAGTTGACAAGAACGCCGGAGATGAAAGTCAGGCCGAAAGCTGCGACACATCCGTAGACGGCGTCGGCACAGGCTGCGCCGAGACCGCTGGCCAGGCCGCATATGCGTCCCCTGGCAATGGTGCGCGTGATGCAGAGGACGCCAATGGGGCCGACGGGAGCGGCGATTGAGAAACCTATGACGAGTCCTCTCAGAAAGAACGATATGTCCATGCGGCGCGTCAGTCCTTCGGCAAGTGGTATGCGCTGTTATCGACCTTCAGGGTGCAAATCAACTCATGCGTACGGGCCGGATTGTAACGCGGCGGGGACAGAAGAGGAAGCAATTTAATGTCTTGGCCGAAGAGGCGGCGCGGGGCGAGTGGGGCCGGGGAAATAGTATTATGTCCCTAATTTAAGTGCTGTGGCGGTAAGGTGTTGGAGTTCGAGGGATTTGATGTCGGCCGCGTCGAGGCGCGCGATGTCGCGGAGGGTGCGTGTGCGGGCGAGGCGCTCGACAAACCGGCATCCAAGGAAGTACCCTGTTTGTCTCCAGCCGTCGATATCAAACCACGAGCCGAAAAAGGCCTGCCAATCCTTGCGGTCGCCCATGGCCGCGAGAAATTTATCCGCAAGGTACGCCTCATGGGCAAAGCACCACTCGAGCCATCCGGGCTGTGACGCGCAATGCCATGTTTCGCCGCCGGAGATGACGTGTTCAGAGTGCTGGGCGAACCCCTCTTCATAAAGATGGAGAAGCGGGTCGTCAGGCAGCGAAGACGCATCGCACGCTTTGCGGACGGACGTCATGAAGAGATGACCGATTTCGTGCGACAGGAGGGCGCGTATTGATGAGGGGCGGCGCCAGTGGAGTTCGGCGATATTTTCGAGGCCGAGGAGGACTGCCGGGCGGTCTTCCCACGTGGCGGCCCATCCAGCGCCGTTGCCGAGGCCGACATAAGAGATGACCGTGAGCGGTTCATCGAAGGAGAGTCTCTCACAGGCCAGAAGGTAGACATCCTCGTAGATGGTACGAACGGAAGCGGCGGCCGTTTTCATATCGTTCATCCGCTCGGCGAGGTGCGGCCAGACGCGGTCGCGTGCGACGGCGAGCCATCCGCCGTCTGTGTCGGCGTAGTCGGCATAGAGGCGCTCGGGGAGAGAGGGGGCGCGGAGGGCGTAGAACGCCTGCCAGTGGGCCAACTGCGTTTCAAACGGTTCGTCGAGACTGGCCTCGATGACGGGCAGGAGGTCTTTGGCGAGATCGAGCAGGTCACAGCGGTTTGGCAATGTAAGCCTCTTTTCATGTAAGGCGCACGGAAGGCCTTTTCACGCAGGGGCGGCGCGGCTATTGAGGCGTCTCCTGAGAAGGATCGTCGGGTGCCGGCTTTGGGATTTTGAGGACGAGGCCGGGGTTCCAGGTGGCGGGATAGCCTTCCAACACGTCGGGGTTCATCCGGGCGAGGTCTCGCCATTCGAGGCCGAATTGCTTGCCGATTTCATAGAGGGTGTCTCCCGCGCGGACGACATATTTGCCGTCTTTGGCGAGTTCGGCGTCGCAGATTGCAAGGGTCCCGGATAGCATCTCCATGCGGGACTCGAGCCTTTGGAGTTCATCCTGCCGGGCCTTTTGCGCATTGGCACAGCCCATGACAAGACAAGATAGCGCCAAGGCCATAAACGCGATGTGCTTCATCATCGTCTCCTGCCAATCCGCACGACGTGACCTGACCTACGGTCGTGTCGGCGGTATACTAACGCAGTGGAGCACGGTTTGTCAAAAGGAACATTATGCTGCTCTGTAGAAAAGGCCGGCGCATATCAGCAGAAGGACTCCTGCAAAGGGGGCGTGAATGGCCGGGCGAGGCCAAAATGAGGTGCGTGGGGGTGGTAGAGGAAAAGGAATTTGCCACATGCCGCACACGAGCCACATTGGTGTAGGGAAAACAGAGTTATCTACGCACGTTTCATGACCGATATTGGTGAGAACTGAAGATATTGAAATTTCAGGCACGCTCGGGTATGCTTGCTGCCCCGGAGTCGTGATTCGCAGGGAGAATGGCGTGAACGATGCAGATATTCGCAGGAATTTCCACAAGAAGAAGCTCAGACGCTATCACGAGGATTTATCGACCTTAGTTGTTGACGAGCTTGGACTGCGGCACGGAGCATGTCGCGCTGATATCGCAGTTGTAAACGGCAGACTTCTGGGCTATGAGATAAAGAGTGACAGTGACATGCTTCTGCGACTTCCTAGACAGGTCTCAGGCTACAACGCAGTCTTTGATCGCGTTACCATTATTGCCGCCGAACGGCATATTTCCGCGGTCCGGCACATGGTTCCGGATTGGTGGGGAATAACGCGGTGTATACGCGGTTCTAAAGGTGGAATTCACTTCATCACGGATCGCAGAGCCCGTCCCAATCCTGACGTCGACTTAGTTTCGATTGCCAAGCTTCTCTGGAAGACGGAGGTCGTGCAGATTCTCCGGGAAAGGGGTGCGCACGTAAAGGCGCTAAGAGGGCCACGCAGTGTCCTCTATGATCGACTTGCGGAGAGTCTGGTCAGCGAAGAGCTGAAAGAAACCGTACGCCTTGTTCTCAAGAATCGAAGAAATTGGCGATGTCAAAAACGACTTTCTCAACATGGTGATTTGTGCCAACCCAGCGCCACGTTGTGAGATTGCCAGTCTTGACATTTCTGTGTGCACACGCTGCGATGTACTTGTCGCCTTCTGACAGGTGACCTGTAAAATGGGGCGACGACACCACTAGTTTACATAGGTCATGGTACTGTGAAAAGCCATGGTCCCGCACGTTCTTACCCTTCAGAATATACCAAGCATCGTCTACGGTGTAACGTACACTCGCGGCGGGCCTAGCAGTACGCATGTCTATGTGCAAGACTTTGGGATGTGCGATGCCGTAGTCCCCGAACGCTGGCACACGACAGGATGCCTTCAAGAGTTCAGCCGCGATCCTTTTGTACGCAATCCACTCGTATCTTCTTAGTAGCTGACAGCCTGTCTGCAAAGCCCCCATCGTTTGTGGGAACGACGTGCCCATGAGTGTGAAGGTGCGCCACCGGTTCCGATAAGGCAAGGCCATAATAACCGCAGAAAGAAGTTTCAAGAAGCCATCAATGGGGAGAAAACTGGCGGGGGCGTCTAAATCAAGCACTAGGTCTCCGTCATCAATTCTTGTATCGAGTTCACGCATCAACTCGTCAATAGTGCTGCTTGCATCCTTTCGCGCTGCCTGCGTGAGAGATAATCTGAGGCATATCCCTCGCCCATCCTTTGCTGCGGCTCTCCGGACGGCTCGCTGGTATTTGTGCGTTCTTTCACACCCGGTAACAGGAATGGCTGCGCATCCGTGTCTCCGTAGATCAGCAAATAGGAAGTCCACTGGGTGAGTGCTATTCGGCATATTCGCATCGGGGTCGAGCAATCTCAGGTCGACGAAGCAGGCCTCACGACCCCACTTCTGCTCGACTCGTTTGGCGAATGGCGCAAGAATCTGGTCCAGCGTCTTGGCATCTGCGCCCGTTTCAAAGTCCCAGCCAGCCTCGGGAACCTCAATCAAAGGCGTAAGCTGCTTCTTCGTTTCGGCCTTTAGGCGGAATATGGCTTGATACTCCCCTTGTTTCCACCTGAGACACGGAACATAGTGTCGTTGGCCGAAGGCGCGCAACGACCCACCGGGTTTACTGGCCAAATTCCACCTCCCCAAACAGTTTTCTCACTCTGCCTTGCCCTACGAGGCCTGTGAGCACCATGTAGTTGTTCGTTTCTCTCCTGATACGGCCGGCGATAATCGCAGGGGACACTTGGAGTTCCTCCGCTAATTGTCGTACGGACTCCTCCGTCTGCAGATAACGCGCCAAAGCCGTTTCCCAGACATTATCCGGAACGAGAGCGTTGGCAGCAAACTTGTCAGCTTCCGTCTCCACCTCGTCTGGCTTTGCGTCAAGGTCATCGATTATGTCCTCCAGCGTCCCCCTCCTAAGGTGCGTGATCACGTGTGCGACCTCGTGTAGCAACGCGAACCAGAAATTGTCCAGCCTATCATACCTGAGCGTGAGGCCGATAACTGGACGACCGCGCAGCAGGAGAGCCGCGCCGTCTATATAGGTGTGCTGGAGAGGGGGTTCGATGACAAGACTGATCCCAGAATCCTCGAGGTACTCCCTCGCTCTGATGGGGCCTTCTTCGTGCGCGCTGCAGCGGACTAGGCCATTCAGCCACTCATAATCCGCGGTCTTCCGACGAAAGGTTTGTGCAGGAGGACGACGAGCAGCGAGGGTTAGGACCCTGCACTGCCACGCGAGAAGTGCGTATCGATTCATGGTTGCTCCAGTGCGCAGATGACTTCTTAGTAGGACAGGAGCAGGGTCCGGCACGACGCCGTGCACAAAGGCTTTGGCTAGATGTTCAGTATTCTTAAGAGCATCGTCGAGGCTGCCCGTGAAGAAGGCCGCGAACCAATTCCTCTTGTACATCTCCCGAATTGGAAACTTAGCCCAGTTGATGGACATCTCGTGGTCAGCAACATCCCGGCCTGAAGGAATGTGCCGCAACTCGGCGAGATCACTGATTTCCAGACGCAAGGCTTCTGCATCATC
>CALMGO010000633.1 GCA_937863625.1 uncultured bacterium | reverse complement strand
CTCCTTGTAAAACTCGTTTTGCGCGGTCTCGACGATTCGCACGGCGGGAGAGCCGGTGAGATAGCGGTCGAGGGCGGGGATATCGTCGAAACGTATGCCGGAGGCTTCGCGGGCCCACTGGAGGATGTCCTCCTCGCCGACGAGGCGGCCGCGCGCGGCCGTGAGGAAAGAGGCGATTCCATTGACACTGCCGAAGCGGGCGAGGCGGACGGTCTTGAGGAAACCCTGGAGGTCGGAGGTCATGAGGTACCTCCCGGCGCCGGGGCCGGTGTCAACAGACTCCCTGTGATACGGAGGCCGGGTATAGGCGGCGGAATCGGTGACGGGGTTAAGGTGATGGGAAAAAACGAACACATCCCCGACGAGTATCACAAGCGCGGCCACGGCGGCAAAGAGACGAAGGCGGCCGCGCAATATGGTCAGCAGGAAGACGAGGCAGGCAAACGAGGCGACAATCGCGCCTGAGCGAGCGAGGCTCCATCTCGAGGCATCGAACTGCTGGGCGGCTTGAAAGACGCCCTGGCTGCCGGAGAAGGCTACGCGCGGCGGGAGGACGTGGACGCGCGCGTAGTCCGACGCGGCAACGAGAAAGACCGCGCCGGCGAGAAGAAGAAGTCCGAGAACGAAAAGCGCCGCCGCAACTGCGCGCGCGCGACGAGCGCGAAGCAAAGAAAGCGATAGAATGTCATCGACGGCAAAGCCGGCGAGCATCGAGGCTGCAAAGGCGGCAGGCAGGAAGAACTTCACCGGGTAGCGGATAAGCGCAAAAAACGGAACCACGCGGTAGGCGAGACGCCACAACGGAGAATAGCCGCCAAGCGCAAGAAGCGTAAAGAAGACGAGGACGAGGGCGAAGGAGAGGTTTCTCCTGCGGCGCATGAAAAGAACCGTCCACAATGCGAGAAGAGGCACGGCGGCGCCGAGGTAGACGGACTTGAGCCAGCGCTGGTCGGCCCAGTAGATGTCGCCTCTTTCGGCATAGAGGTAGAAACGCGGCAGGATGCAGAGCGTGAAATCACGAGGGGCCATCGACCACGAGGACGCAGCGGAAGGCGCAAGCGAGGCGGAGCGTTCGCTCTGGGTGAGATGGTAGAAGAAAGGGGCAAGCTCGACTCCTGAGAGGAGTACGGCGACGAGTACGGCGGCGGCTACGACGAGGCTGCGGCGAACGGACTGCGGAGCACGTCGACGGCGAAAGGCGGCGTAACTCTCGGCAAGGGCGAGCGCCGCCAAAGCAAGGCAGATAAACATGACAGGCTCGGGCGCGCCGGCCAGAAGCGCCATTGCCATGGAGATACAGAGTCCGAGAAATCTCGCGAAGGAAGGCGCGGCATAGATGCGGCGCGCGAAAAAGAGACACCACGGCAGCCAGGCGAGCGACGTGAGGAAACTCACGTTGTCAACTACGGAAACGAACGC
>CALMGO010000632.1 GCA_937863625.1 uncultured bacterium | reverse complement strand
AGTTCACCTGCCGGGGCAGGTATACCCGCTCGCGGCGGGGGCTCCGTGCGGAATGCGGAAAAACAATGCAGAATGATGAATTCAGAATGGGAAAACCACAGACGAAGCACACCGTTCCTCACGCAGAGCACACAGAGCACGCAGAGAAAAGCAAAGGCCTAAGCGAAAGGCAAATCAACATCTTTCTCACGCAAAGACGCCAAGGACGCAAAGAATCTCGACACCCTCCACAGGCGGGTAAAGGTCGGGACAGGCGGGTAAAGTTCGGGACGTTCCGCAGCGGCGAGGTGAATTGCACAGATCACTGCCACTATCTCGACAGCACCCTACTACGCCCAAGGGCTACGCAGGGCAGGCGCGAAAAAGGATCATTGGCATATCGGACAGAAAGACCTCAGGCAGGGGCACCTGACCATCATGGGTGTAGCGTCCGTTGCTATGCTTCTAAGTCACTGCCAATAAATGGTATCTGTCCCCATTTAAGCCCCTCTGCACAAGCCGCTAAAACAACGACCAGAACAAAGATTGTGACAAATGTTATCACTCTAAACACTGCTCTAACCATGTATCTTACCTCCTTGCCACATCAGACACCATGATACCACGAGGCATCACAGCTAACGTGACGGGGCTGCTCCAATGGTCGGCTCCCAGTATTTCATGAACGGTGTTGCGTTCCATGGCGGGGGAGGGCCCACTGCAAACGCGCCAGTCATGTACTTGGCGCAGTTGGTGCGAAACTCCGTCATCAGCAGGTAAGACTCTTTTGCCATCTTCTGGGCCAAATCCGGCCTCCCAAATGGGTCATCGGCAGCTGTTGATGTCCAGTCACCATCTGGCCACCAGTGGCCATACGAGTTCTTATAGAAGAACCCCAGGGGCAACTGTCCCTCAAGTCCCCAGTGTGAATATGAATCCTGAAAAACATGAAGCTCGCGGCCAAATGCGCAACTGTTGCACGCTCTAATTGCATCTCGCACGCGGTCCCTGGCAATCAGACTGCCCTGCTCTACAGAACCCAGCCCGTTCTCATTTGGGATCTGTGGAAAGTGCCACCGCATCATCTCTTCCTCAGTCTCCATGACCGCCTTCTCTAAAGCCTTCATACTCACCACGTCCCCAGCCTGCGAGGCCGCTGCATACTGATTCGCTAACAACAGCGCCCTCGCGCCGATAGCGCGTGGGTCGTGTTCAGTATCAACACCATTGTTCTCTGAAGCTATTTGTCCGGCAAGTTCCTTCGAGAAACCTAGGCGCTTAAGCATATCTCTGGTGAGGCTGTAGTGAATTGATGAGCCATACAGGCCACGGCTGTCCGTCAGCATGGCAGGGCGGCTTCGCACGTACACGTATGAATTGAGACCATCCCTTGCGGGATCTTTGCTCAGAAACCTTCCCCCGCCGTCATAGTGCCTCGCCCGGTAGTAGTACTGGGCGGATTCGGTGTCGTATTCTCTGGCCGTGTAGGTGTAGCGGTTTGCTACACCTTCGGTCCAACTTCCCAGTTCCTTGCCGAAGGCGTAGTAGTCGTAGGTGTTTTGGGTGGTTTCATTGCTGTCCGTCACCGTTCTGATGCTTCCCAACCCATCGGACATGTAGTAATAGGTGGAACCGTTGCGAGTGGTCAAAAGATTCCTGTCCAGCCCCGGCGTGACGTACGTGGCCAGGAGCACATCATCTGCGCCTTCGACACGCTCAGACCATGCGTCGTAATCCGCTATGGCGTCGGCAGAATCATAGAAGAACTTTGTCGTTGCGGCGTCCACGGTCTTGGCGATTCTCCTGCCGTC
>CALMGO010000631.1 GCA_937863625.1 uncultured bacterium | reverse complement strand
AAAGCAGATGCCCGACACCGTTGCGACATCCACGCCTGGTGCAAACTGTGAGAAACCAACCGTGACGTGCCGCCAGGAACTGTCCGCCAGGGCGAATGTGTACGCTGCTCCCGGCTGGCGATAGTCGGTCCTGAGTTCAATGACGCCGGTTCCCTTTGACCCGTCGCCTTTGACCCAGAATGAGATGCCGACTACGTCGGCGGGGATGGCGACCGTATCGGACTTGGGCAGGACCTGGTCGAGATCGTAGGCGATGATGCCGGCGGGCAGGTCAAGCGGGGGAAAAGAGAACTCCACGGCCACTGGAGGCGTCACGCAGTCGGTCGTTGCATGGTGGACGACGCTCATGACGCCGTCGTTCCACAGCGAATCATCCTGGAAAAGATAAAAGCATATCCCCGGCTGAGTCTCAAAGTGCAGCGGCTCATAGGCCATGTCTTCACCGGCCGACACGGCCGCCACAGGCATTGATGCCATAATGACGAGCAGCAAGGCACATCTTAGAATCTCCATAGTGCAATCCTTTCGTTTGAAAGCCGTTGAAATGATGTAAGAGAATTATCCTGAGACACTTGTGGCTGTCAAGCGATGCGGCCGCAACAGCCCCGGCACGGACGGGATGCGGCAAAACGCCCCGTTGTGCTGGACAGCGCGTGTATATTCTCATTGTCGGCATTCTCTTATATTAGGGGGTGTGATGCTCAAGAAGCTTGCTCTGGCGGCCGTTGCCGCGATGACCCTGATACTTGCAGCCCATTTTCTTTGCAGAGGGATGCTTCCTCTGTTGAACCTTAGGGCGCTCGCCTTTGTGACGCTGTACACGTTTGTCCTGGTGCTGATGAAGTATTCACCGGGGCGCTGCATGTACAGGATAATGGTGCTTAACGAGCCCGAAAGACATCTTCCTATCGAAATTCAGACCGCACAGGAGTTCGTGGTTTTTGCCGGGACGAGGCTGCTCTTTGCAGGGCTCATCTTCACACTGGTCGATGTGGCAAACGTTCTCGCGGCCAACTGGGACGTCCTGATGGCGGCCGGGGCGCTGTCTATGGCGCTCTCGGCGTCGCTTTATGCGCTGATACTCTATGTTATTGTCAGCCGCGCCGGATACAATGCGGCGCGTTCGGTGGGGCCGCAAGCAGGCCGTCAGGCGGCGTAAGACGCACTCCGTGTGCGTGGCGCACCTCCGATCTCGCAGCAAATCCGTGGAGATGGACGATGTACAGAAACCCGTTTCTTACGAGCACGTTCGTCTGTGTTGTCCTTGCCCTGATGCCGCAGGTATTCGCCCAGGAGGAGACGGAAGCTCCGTCCTACGGAGCTGGCGTTGATGTGATGAGCAGCTACGTCTGGTTCGGCACCATCATATCAGCCGACCCTGTCATTCAGCCGGAAGCCTGGTTTTCATACAATGGCTGGACGATCGACGTCTGGAACAACGTTGACCTGACCGACTACGAGATAGCGCCCTGGCGCGTTACAGAGACGGACTGGACGGTCGAATATGGTTTTGACCTCAAAGGCGTCGAAATGGCGGTTGGGTACATATACTACACGTTTCCCAACCTTCGCATAGACGACACGCAGGAGGTCTACGCGTCGGCATGCTTTGATGTTCTCTTGAGCCCCTCAGTCGAGGTGTATTATGACTTCGACGAGATTGGAGGCGTGCGTGCTACCGGGTCAATCGGTTACGCCGTGCCGATGGGTGACGGCGAGGACGCGCCGAGTGTGGAGTTTGGCGCGGCCCTTGACTACGGAGACAGCAGTTATATCTCCGGCTGTTTCGACGACGTCGGCGCCTGCCTTGTGGACATGACGTTTTCGTGCCAGGTCCCCCTCGCTGTATCCGAGCATGTGAGCATCACTCCGATGATCGCCTATATGCAGGTGTTGGATAAGGATCTGCGCGCCTGCACCGACAAGAGCGAGTCGCTCTACGGCGGCGTATCCGTAACCGCGGAGTTCTGACCGGAGCGAAGTGGAGTTCCCCGGAAATACGCCCCCGCGAGCCGCCGTCTTCCGGAAAGACCTGACTTGCAGAGGTTGCTTCGTGTATAATCTGCGCCGCGAGTTTAGATTCGCGGCGCATTCTTTTTTCGCGGAAACAGACGGAGCGACCCGTGGCGGCAAGGCTCGACTACAGAAAGCTCATGGTTCACGCGGTACTCTGGGTGTTTTTCGGCGTACTCGCCGCTTTTCTGGCGCCGGACCTCGGCCTCGGCCTCAAGCCTTGGGCGGTCGCAGGCGCCGCGCTTGCGACTTCGTACGGCATGTTTCTTTTCTCAATGCTTCCGGTCACAGGTGTCTATCGTCCTCTTATAACCGCGGCTTCTGTGCTGACCCTGACTTACGCATCACTGACTGTCATCGCCCGGTTGTGGGGAGATAGCGAACTCGTTCTGTTTGCCTGCGGCGCCGCGAGGGGCATCGGGGCCTCGGCATTGTTCCTGACCGCCGTGTCGGTGGA
>CALMGO010000630.1 GCA_937863625.1 uncultured bacterium | reverse complement strand
GGGTCGAGTCCCGCTTCTTCGAAAAGGTCCTTCCTGTACACGAGATACAGTGTCGGCCATGTGTATATCGCGCCGTACCTGTGTCCATCCTCGCCCGTGACCACCGGCCACAGCTGTTGCGGCACTTCCTTCTCGCGTTCCCAGTTGTCCAGATACTCATCTATCGGCGCCACAAACCCCTGCTCGATGTACGAGTGCATCTGCTGGTAGTAGATGTGAAAAACGTCCGCGGATATCCCGCCGGCTATCGCCAGCAGTCCCGAACTGTTGCCCACGTTCTCCATCACGAGTATCTGGGAGTTCTCTACGTTTATCTCGGGGTGGGTCCGGACAAATGCGTCAAATATGACGCGCTCACTGCGCTGGTATACTGAGGTGACGTTGGGGTCGGGGGCGTAAACGCGAAGCGTAGGCCTGTCGTCGGCGTTCTCATCCGCCGCCGTGGCAACCGGAATCAAAACGGCGAGACATAATAACAGTGCTGTAAGAAGTCTTGGCACTCTCAATTGGGCTCCTGGACTTGCTTTCCCTATCTACCCGCATGTTGCTGTCGCACTTATATAACTAAAGCCCTCTTCGGCGCAAGTGTTATTTCTGCGCTTTTCTCGTGCTCCCGCTGCCTCAGACCTCGCTGCCTGCCTCCGGTAACGTGGCCAGAAGCCTTTTAGAAGGCCCGTCTTCCACCTCCAAGAGCGCCTGCAAGAGATGCTCGCGCGCCGCCTCCATATCGTGGTTACGCGTCTCCGCAAGAGCTTTCTCGTAAAGTTCGCGCACGCGCCGCATCGTCACCGAGAGAGCGCCCTTGCGATCGAGTATTTCGTAATACTTCCCATCCGCGTCAAGCATCCTGATTTCGTGATTTGCGGCGAAACGCTCGACGTCGCCTGCCGATACCACCATCCCAGCAGAGTATTCCTTTGCAGCCGCAAGCGCCCGGCGCGCTTTGTCAAATGCTTCTCCGCCCGCCGAGAGTGCCTGCCTGCCCACGAGCCCGGCCGACAGCCTTCCTTCTCCCGAGCTCACTCCCATAGTTACGAGGATCCGCCCGAATCCGTCAGCCGCGAGTTTCTCTGCGTGCATCCTCAGCTTTTGTCTTGCGACCAGGCCGGCCGCGGCCGCAGCCTCCGCCGCATCCCCCGATGTGACCCAGCCAAATCCCCCCTCGATGTCACCCAATGCGTCAAGCGCCACGCCGTTAAGCCCCAATATCACATCCTTCACCACGCGCGCGTAGCGCCTGAGAGCCGCGTCTTCGTCCGCGCCCTTTCTTTGCGAAAAGCCCACAGCCAGCACCGCCGCCTGGTTCTCGCGTCTCAAGACGCTCCCCCCGAGACTCCGGATAATCGCCGCACTCTGCTCCTGCGGCAGCCGCCCGGACAAAAGCCTTCGAACGCGTCTTCGTTCGCGCCCGGCCGTCATCCCGTAAGAAACAGCGCCTGTTGCGTATCCGCACACTATTCCGCAAGCGCCTGACAGTCCCATAAGCACCCAGTGCTCTACAAAAAGCAGCCACCACCCGAAAAGAGCTCCGGCGAGAATCACCGCCGTCACTGCGCCGCCGGCCGCCGTCCCGAGCCTTCCAGCCGCCATTGCCCCCAGGAGCGCTCCCCCCAGCGCCGCTGCCCACCAAGACCACGCAGGCGCCCGCTCTATCACGCGTCCCGTA
>CALMGO010000629.1 GCA_937863625.1 uncultured bacterium | reverse complement strand
TCTCCTTTACATGAGACAGGAAGGGCGCGGGATCGGGCTTGAATGCAAGATGCAGGCTTACAAACTTCAGGAAGAAGGCCTCGACACTGTAGAGGCGAATTTGATATTGGGATTTCCCGCGGACAAGCGCGACTACGGAGTAGGGGCGCAGATACTTCGAGACCTGGGGCTGCGGAAGATAAGGCTTTTGACGAATAACCCCCGCAAACTCGTGGCGCTTGAAGGATACGGGCTCGAGATAGTTGAGCGCGTGTCCATACAGATGCCGTCGACGGACGAGAACCGCCGCTATCTTCAGACGAAAGCGGATAAACTCGGACATATGCTTGAGGATATCTGAACAACCCGGACGATGCGCAAGCCGGGTCGACGCCAGGCGAAAGGAGGGCGAGGTGGCCGGTAAAGTCAAGGTAACGTGCGGCCAGGTGCAACTCACGGCGACGCTTAACGACACTGAGACGGCCAAGGCGATATACGAGAGCCTTCCGATAGAGGGTCTGGCGCAGACAGGCACCGGGTATGTCTTTGTAATGGCGCCGCTTTCGCTGGGCGAGGAGCAGAGTACCGACCAGGTGACTGCGGGGGCGCTGGCGTACTGGCCGGCGGGCAGCGCGGTGTGCCTATTCTATGGGGGGCAGCCGCCGACGGAGGTCAACGTCATAGGCGGAGTAAACGGCAACGCGCTTGTGGCTCGCAATATCATATCAGGCACGGTAGTCAAGATTGAGAAGGCCTGAAAGCGCCAACGCAAGGCGGGAGGCCTCATGTCAAAGACCACGATAGGCGCGTACGGTGCGTGGGCGACGCGCCTGGGCAGCGGCAAGACACCTCTTCTATCACTTCGAAGAGACCAGTTCAAATCCATCTCCGCATGGCGAAGGAAGGCGCTCGCGAAAGCGCTCGAACTCATCGCGCCTCCTGATCTTGCGGCGTCATCGGTGCGCGTGGATAAGAGGTACGAATATGACGGGCTCGCGTTTGAGGAAGTGAGCTGGGGGCTCTCATCCGGCGGGCGGACGGAGGGCGTATTTATCAAACCTGCCGGCGCGAAAGGAGCGCTTCCCGCGATGCTCGTACTTCACGACCACGGCGGGCAGAAGTACTTCGGTTACAAAAAGATGGTGCGGACGGGCGCGCGAGTGCACCCGGTGATAGAGGAGCACCAGAGGGTGTATTACGGAGATCGGGCGTGGCCGAACGAACTGGCACGGCGCGGGTGGGTGGTGCTTGTCCATGACGGATTCGCATTCGGGTCGCGGCGGGTGCTGTACGGAGACGTGCTGGACAGCATAACGGGCGGCAGGCGGGAGCCGAAGGAGAGCGACGCAGCGGGAATAGAGGAGTACAACCGGTTTGCGGGGGCGCATGAGAGCGTTATGGCCAAGTCGCTTTTCTGTGCGGGGACGACATGGCCGGGGGTGACACTCGCGGAGGACCAGAGGGCGCTCGACTATCTCGTGGGCCGCAAGGACGTGGACGCCAGACGCGTCGCTGCGTGCGGGCTCTCGGGCGGGGGGCTGAGGACTGCGTATCTTGCGGGGCTTGACATGCGCGTCAAGGCGGCGGTGTGCGTGGGGTTCATGTCGACGTGGCGG
>CALMGO010000628.1 GCA_937863625.1 uncultured bacterium | reverse complement strand
GCATGGCGTCGCTTGCGTTTGAGGCCCGCCTCACGTCCCCGAAGAGTTCTCTCACTATCCCCGCCGTCGAGTCTCCCTGCGCCCCGCCTGTCACGCACACCGAATCGCGCTGGGGACATGTGACCGTGCTTTCGCGCCCGACCGACCCGCCCGGCAATACGCTGCTGCAGACGGACGCCTCTGCCTCGATAAGTTCGATGTCGTCAAACCACGCCACACCGTCGGAGTTTCTCATGTCAAAACTCACCACCAGAGTGTCGGCCTCTTCGGGCGCCCTGTAATCCGCCGACCACAGATACCAGTCCGCATGCCCCAGAAGAAACGGCCTGACCAACATCGCATGCAACAGCCGCTCCCCCGCCATGCTCTTTACGCAAAGGTTCGCACCGGTCTCTTCGCCCGTCCCTTCGTTGCCCGTCTTTATGCGCCCGCGTAGCCTGTACCTTCTACCGCCCACGCACGCCACACGCTGGCGAAACTCCCCATGTACGGTCCCGACGTCCTGCAATATCTGAATACTTCGCACGCCGGTCGTCTTTACGTCGTAGTCAAACCGCCACATCGGGCGCCCGGACAGCACGACCCATTCCCAGTTCGACGGATGCTCCCGCCCATCGTCAAGACCACCGTTTGTCAGAAGATTCATCCGTTCACTCCCGCATCCATCAGATAGATTGCCGGTCACTTCCTGCCCTTCAATCGTCGGTTGTTTACCGGCCGGGCGGTCGTCGCTGCTAAGGCAGGAAGGCACCCTGCTCGCGCAGTATCCCGCGAAGCCTCTCTATGTCCACCCCGCGCGCCGATCCCCCGCAGTCCGCCGACGCCAGCGACGCGGCGACACCTGCCGCCTGGCCGGTAACAAAGCAGTATGGCATTACCCTGACACTGCCCTGCATCGCCCTGTCGCTTGAAATACACCGCCCGGCGACAATAAGGTTCTCAATTCCTTTTGGAATCAGACTCCTGTAGGGTATACCATAGCTTTCCCCAGGTGCATAGGCCGTGTTTTCGAACTGCTTCTGTGTTTCTTCCATGCCCTCAGGAGTTGAACTGTGCACGTCTATCGGATATGCGCACCGGCCTATTTCGTCGTCAAAGCCTGCCCTCGAGAGGTAATCCGCGTAGGACAAAACGTATTCACCGGTTATCCGCCGCGTTTCCCTTACCCCAAGCGTGGCCGCGGTCACGGCAAGATCAATCGCCCCGCATCCCGGCACGTTCTTCCTGTACCAGTCGAGGTACTGCCACACGCCCCTGCGTCCCTCGACCGTGCCCCGCGTGAGGCTCTCCTCGTCGAGGCCGTCAACTCCATAGACATGTCCCACATTGAGCCCCGCGCTGTCGCCGCCGTTTCGCAAAATGCCGGTCGTAAGATGCCTCTCCATCAGAGGTGTCATTCCCTTCGCGAACTGCTCTTGCCAGATGATCCTGTCAGGACGCAACCCGCTCGGCGGCCGATGCGCGTCGTATTCCGCCCAGTCAATTCCGCTGAAGCCAAAGCACAGCGTGCTGCTCTGCGTTTCACCGGTTGCCCCTCCCACCTCAAACGGAGCTCCAGCCCACGCAGCCACCGAACCGTCCCCCGTCGCATCGACAAATACTCTGCCTTTCACGGCCTTGAGTCCCTTGTGCGTGGAGATAATGACGGCCTCTATCCGGTCCCGCCCTCGGACCTCGACGACTTTCGAATACAGGCGCATCACCGCTCCTGACGCGCTTACTACGTCATCATAGATGGACTTAAGCGTCTCGGGATGTATCGGCATCCACTCCTCTATCGGCATCCCCATCCGGCGTGCCATTTCACCGAGGACTTCCTCGCCTACGCCCCTCGCCACTGGCTTCTCTCCGTCCGTAAACGGGCAGAAGCATGGCACGAGCCCGGCAGTCCCAAGACCGCCGAGGTAACCGGACTGCTCGACAAGAACTACTTTCGCTCCCAGGCGTCCGGCTGCGACGGCGGCGGCTATTCCGGC
>CALMGO010000627.1 GCA_937863625.1 uncultured bacterium | reverse complement strand
GCGACGGCTTGCTAAGCCGTTGAGGGGGTTTGCCCCCTCCGCGGGTTCGAATCCCGCCCTCTCCGCCATTTGTTTCCCACTGAAGTGTCGCGACTATTCCTGCGAAGGTCTTTTCCCGGATTCGTTTTTGGGCGATTTTTGCGTGACAGTGGCCGTGCGTTTAATAAACTACGTGAAATTCGAACTCTCACCGGAGGGGGTATTCATGAAGAGGCACTTGCTGATTCTTGCGGGGGTTTTTGTATTCGGCCTAATGGCGGCGGGCGCGGCGCAGGCAACCGACATATTCCTCGACTACACGAAAGACGGGGCGCCTGAGATATGCGCGCCGGTTCTGGTCAAGGACAAGGTAACGCCCGACACTATCGAGGTCGGTTACATTGTCACAGAGCCGATGCAGTGTGCGACGAATTTCGAATACCTCGGCAAGGATGCCGACGGCCAATGGCAGGTCCGCATCCAGAAGTCCGGCGAGGCGGAATGGCACATCCCCGCTGGCGAGACCGCCACTCTGAAGAAGATCAGCGCGAAGTCCCTGGAGACACTCCAGCCGGGTGACATCTTCATCCGTCCGAATCTCTACGTGCTCGATCTCAAGTACGCCGGGGAAATGTGCGGCGCCGACTGGGTCATGACCGTCCTCAACAACTACGGCGAACTTGGTGCGCCCAATGTCGGCGACAGGCTCTTTGTCGAGAACCGTGTTAGTTTTTTCGACAAGAAACCGGCATTCACGATTATCGACGGGGCAAAGGAATTTGACGAGAAGTGGCCGCTCAAGCCCCTCCAGAATGTAGACCTCTGGGTCGTAGGGGTATACCTTGTCCTCATGGTCCTCATCGGCTTTATAGTGGCCAACCGCAACAAGGGGGCAGACGATTACTTCAAGGGCGGCGGGCACATCCCGTGGTGGCTCGCGGCGGTATCGCTTTTCATGACGGGGTTTTCGACGTACACGTTTGTCGGCGGGGCGGGGATGGCGTTCAACCGCATCATGGCGGCGCTGATTTCATACTTTGCGAATCTCTCGGCCTATGTGCTGGGTTATTACATTCTTGCGGCCAGGTGGCGCCGCACGAGATCTCTCACGACGATGCAGTATCTCGAAGAGCGCTACGATAACGCAACACACCAGCTTTTTTCGTGGTCGGACGTCATAATCGGATTCTTCTACGCAGCCGTGCAGCTCTTGAGCCTTGTCGCCATAACAGGCGGCGCACTCGGGCTCTCGCACGACCAGATGTACTGGGCCATCATCATCATCGGGTTCGCGATTCTTTTGTACACGATACTCGGCGGCCTGTGGGCTGTCGTGATGACCGACATGCTTCAGGCAGTAGTGCTATTGCCGATTATCCTCGTCGTGGCCGTTGTGTGCGTCAAGGACGTAGGGGGGCTATCGGTGATACGAGCCGGCGCGCCGGAGCACTTCTGGGATTTTACAAGCGCACAGTTCCCGCCGGCCTTGATCGTGGTAAACGTCATCACGATGCTCTTTGCGCTGTCCTCGGGCGGGGCAGCACAGCGCTATTTCGCCGTCAGAAATGAAAATGGCGCGAGAAAAGTCGCAGTGCTGACTGCCATCCTGTCGATTATCGGCCCAATTATCTGGCTGACGCCTCCTATGGTTGCCTCCTACCTGCAGCAGACCGACTCGATGACGATGGTGCGACTGATTCCGAATTTTCCCATTCGCGAATCGTCGTACATCCTGATGTGCCGCAGGATTCTGCCGACGGGCCTCATAGGGCTCATCCTTGCGGCGATGTTTGCGGCCACGATGTCATCAATCGATACGTCTTTCAACTTCCGAGGCGCCATCCTCTCTCGCGACATCATAAAGAAATACCTCGCGCCAAATATGTCCGACAAGGGGCTTCTGGTACTGGGGCGGTTCATAACGGCGTTTATCGGGCTTATAGTAATAGGCCTGTGCATTATAATGTTCATGTTCGGGCGGAGCATGTTTACCATCATGTTTACGCTCGGCGGCAAGATACTCCTGCCCGCCGGCATTCCGATAGTCGGGGGGCTCCTCTTTAAGAACACCAAACGGTGGACCGGGTTTGCCTGTCTGGCCGTCGGTCTGGGACTGGGGCTTGTGGAGTTTCTGCTTATGTGGCTCTACAAGACCGGCGCTATTACCGTCGACATCAACCAGTACGCCTTCATGAAGGAGGAGTGGCAGATACTCTGGATCGGCACGGTGGTGCTGATTATCTACTTCGTGCCCGGCTGGATATCGCCGTACAAGGACCCGGCGTACCAGACACGTCTGGATGCATTCTGGCAGAAACTCCATACGCCCATCAACGAAGCCGAGGAACTCGGCGCCGCGAGCTCAGGGGTGAGTTCGTTCACGCTCACCGGCGTACTGACGATAATCATCGGTGTCGGCGTGTTGCTGCTCTATCCGTTCAATAAAGACGACCTCACGCTTATAACCGCCTATATCACAATAGGTTTTGGCCTCGTCATGTGGATAGGCGGCAAGCTGGCCAAGGCTACAGATTGACCTTTGAGTAAGGACGGCTACAGCTCCAGGGGCCCGCGTCGCGGGCCCCTTTCCTTTCTCCGCCCCGCGGCGTCACAGGGGGGACTTTGTGACGCGCGTCCGGATTATTAGACAAATCCGCGCGCGACGCCCCTCGTTTTAGTTGACGCGGCTTGTTTTGTGGCCTTATAATGCCGCGCGGCAGAACTGGCCGGCTGGAACGAGGGGGACATGCGATGGCGCGACGTTGCGATATCGGGATTCTCGCAGCGATATTCATTTTTGTTGTCGCAGGTGCAGGCTCTGGCGCCGAGGAAACATGGCTTCGCTATGCCACTGTCGGTGCGTCGGGAGCACGCAACCTGCCGATGGCCTTCAACCCGCTCGAAGTCAGCGTTCACCCTCCAAGCGACGTTGCCATGCCCGGGTTTTCCGGCTGGATACAGTACTATGGCCGCATCGAGAGCCTGATGTCGCCTTCCGGCTCGGTAGCAGTTGTGCTTGACGTCGGCAACGACAACCGGGACATCTATGTAGATTCCAACTGCGACGGCAGCCTCGCTGACGAGAAGCCCGTCAAATCCGACGTCATAATGTACGGCAGAACCGCGTTCGGTCCCGTCAAGGTTGTATTTCCCACCGACGACGGCCCGGTGGCGTATCACATTCTCCCTTATTCCGGAGCGCCCGGCGAGAATTTCGTGATGTATGTATCCTCAGCGTGCTACTACGAAGGCACGGTCAATGTCGGTGGCGTTTCGTATGGTGTCAAACTTGTCGACACAAACTGTAACGGCACATTCAATGACGCATTTTCCAAAGAGGCGACGTCCGACACGGTTGTATTAGGCGGCCCGGGTGGGGAGACGACGCTCCTTGTCGGCAGATACGTCGAGGTCGGCGGCAACCTCTACGAGGCGGAGATAGCGCGTGACGGAGCCTACGTGAGATTTTCACCCGCAACGGACATCGCGACCGGCAAGGTGCTTGTGCCCGGAGAAGTGATGACGCTAACCGTCGCAGGCGAAAACGGCTCGTTTTCCCTCGCCTCTCCCGGCGGCAGCCTCACCGTCCCGGCGGGCGACTACTACGTGCAGAGTTGGACTCTCCAGCGCACCGATGACAAGGGAATCACATGGACCGTGTACGCGGCCGCGGGCGCCGACGCTCAGGCGATAAGCGTAACCGCGGGCGGTGAGACGGCTCTGGATATCTCGGACCCCTTCAAGGCCACAGTGGATGTCGCCTTCCGCGGCGGGGAGTATGTGATTAACGGGGGGCTTAAGGGCCGCCTTGGAGAGCGCATCGCCGTTACGGCAGCCAGCCGATCCGTCGCGAAGCCCGAAGTTCGCATTACAAACGCTGACGGCACGTACGACAAGACATTTTCGCTTGAGTATGGGTGAGGCGGCACATGCGCGCTCTCGTGGCGAGAGCCTGACAATGTGAAAGGCCCCTTCTCGGCGACATTTATACACAAGGGCCCGTTTAAGTTCGAACCGGAGACGAAAGTAATTGAGAAACCCGCAGACGCGAACTGAGAGGGCGCCTTTATTGCGGGTGCTCATCGCAGTGCTTGCTGTACTGTTCGGGGCTCTCGCGGTTGACGCGGCTGAAGCCCCTCCAATGGTCACCTGCCGAGGTGTCGTTTCAGACGCAGGCGGGAAACCCCTCTCCGACGTGCGCGTCTATGTATACCGCGCGACACTCACGACCGCCTCGCCGGATGTTACGCTCCTGGCCGAAACGGTGTCAGCCACGAACGGCGCCTTTGAAGTCTACCTTCCCGCCGTTGCCGCAGACGACCGTAGCGCGGCCATTGTGTGCGCGTACAAGGAGGGTCACGCCTTTGCGCTTGAAGAATGGTGGCTGGGGCGCGACATGGGCGGCGTGTTGCTGGTCATGGGCAAACCAGGCGCAGTCGGAGGCACGGTCGTCGACGACACTGGCGCTCCTGTCGAAGGGGCGGTCGTGCGGGCCATTGTCTCGATAGGCACGATGTACGGACCTCGGGAACTCTTTGGGGCGGAGAGTGCGCCTTTTCTCATGGCGCGGACGGACAAAGAGGGGCGGTTCTCATTTGAGAATATCCCTGCTCAGGCGACGGTTGATTTGCTTGTCGACGCGCCGGGCAAGGCGCTCTTCTATTCGGGCAAAGGCGCTCAGTACGCAATCACACGGCGATTCAAGCGCGGCGAAAGTGATATCCGTATTACGCTTGTCAAGGAGGCAACTCTTTCGGGCGTTGTCCGTGACGGTGAAACCGGCGAGGGCATAGGCGGCGCAAAGGTCGTGCTCGTCCCTGAAGGCGAAATCATGCTCTCTCGCGTGGCCGTTGCCGATGCGACAGGGGCCTTCAGCGCTTCGGGGCTTGTCGGCGGTCTCTATCGGGCGACGCTCGTAACGTCGGAGGATTCACAGCGCGGAGGATCGGCCGCCGCGGCATCGCGATACGTAGAGGCGGGGCAATCCGCTGAAGGTCTTGTTATCGAGGTTTCTCCTTGCGCGGTGCTTGAGATATCGATCAGCGATGCTGACACCGGGGAAGCGATTGCAGGGGCGGCCGTCGAACTTGAATCAGAGGATACAAAGGAAATAGAAAGATTCGCCGCGGACGAGCAAGGCGTTATCCGAGTCGAACTGCCGTCGGGTTCCCGAGTAATAAAGACCGTATACGCCGAAGGCTACAGACCGGAATCCCCCGGGCAGGTCGCCTCTCTTGTCGAGGGGCTGGCCGAGAGGATGTCGTTCAAGCTCACCAAGCCCTCCGTCCTTCGAGGCGAGCTTTCCGACGAGGAGGGCGCCGCCGTCACTGATGCTGAAATCCGCATCATCCCGCTTGGGGTATGGCAATACATCCCGTCCGGCGGACCGGCGACATTCGAGGTCCCGTGGGACGAACAGAGCTTCAGGGGCGAGCGTCCGGTCTTTTATGTAATTGCAACTCAGAGCTCGCGCAACCTCGCCGTCGTGAAGACCGTCGAAGATCCGTCGAGCCCGATCGAAGTCATCATGCACCCCGCTGCAAGAGTCACCGGCAGGGTCCTGGACACTAACGGCGCTCCCGTCTCCTTTGCCGCGGTGGACCTCATCATGACCATAGAGCGTTACACATGGTCGGTCGGCGAGGCTTCGGTATTTACTGACGACGACGGCCGGTTTGAGATATCACCCGTGCCGCCGGGGTTCACATATTGCGTGCGCGCATCGGCGGCGGACTTCGGCGAAAAGCTTCTCAACGTGGAGGTCGCGGCGGACGTAGAATCGACCGTTGACGCAGGTGATATCGTGCTGGAAAAGGCCGACAAGAAGATCTCCGGGATCGTTAAGGACATGCAGGGAGATCCCGTCATAGACGCCCAGGTGCAGGTTCTTATCGCAGGGGGGAGAGTGGAGAAGGTATCGACCGATCCCAACGGCGCGTTTGTCGTCGAAGGCCTTTCGGCAGGCCCGGCGAAGATAGTCGCCACGCATTCGGCCCGCGGCCTTTACGGTGAGACGGACACGAGCGCCCCCGCCGAGGAAGTCGAGATTGTCTGCGGCGCGCGGGCCGCCCCAGGTGAAAGCGCCCCTGTGGCCGTGGTGCTACCGGGCAAGGCGCTTTCAGACTTTGACTTTCTCAAAGAACCTGTCGCCGCGGCAAAGAGCGATGGAGCGATCGTTCTTGTGTGCATCTGGAATGTCGAGCAGCGTCCCTCAAGACACGTCGCAAAGGCACTCGCCGCTCGCACCGGAGCGCTTCGGGAGGCCGGCGTCGCATACATTTCCATAGAAGTATCGGCTCTCTCCGACGGCGAGCGCTCAGAGGCGATGTCGGAGGCGGGGATTGACTCGGCGGGCATCTATTTTCTTTCGGAGAGTTCGCGCGCACAAGAGAGGCTCGGTGCGGACAGCCTTCCGTTCCTTCTTCTCACTGACTTGGAGCACATCATTCGCGCGGCCAATTTCAGTCTCGACGACCTCGACGCGAAAATCGACGAAGCAAGAACCCGCGCGCAGTAGCCGCGCCATGGCGCTATTTGCTTGACTCGGCGCGCATTATCCGTATAAAGGGTGTGAGTGTTACAGCGCAGTTCGGGCGCAACAGGCTTGACTGCATCATTCGAAAGTTTCTCCGATTCAGAGCACTCTCTATTCCGCCTTGCGGCGAGACTCTCGCGCCGGTGAGGCCGCGTAATCCGGCGGTTGCATCGAGGTAGCGCACTCTGGACCATGCTGTCCTTTGCCTCTTTGGCATATTCGGCATGTTGCCGCGCCATGCACTCTGACAGGTAAGGAGGAAGAGACCAATGACCGCACGGGAGCGATTCAGAAAGACTTTCAGCGAATTGTCCAAGGCAATCTGCCGCTCGGAGAGTGTTGAGCCAGCCAGAAAAGCCATAACCCGCTTTCTTTTCAGGTGCGAGGACAATCTTGCGCGCAGCGGTGCAGACGACCCCGCCCCTCTTGATTATTATGTCGCGCTTTCCTGCACGAGGGTCATCGGGAACCTGATTGCGCCGAGAAACGAGAGCCGCGCCGGGCACTCCACCGTCGAACTGATTCGGAAGTCGCTTTGTGAAAAGTCCGATGACGCGCACGCGACAAACGAGGCGTTCTGGCAGGACATACTTCATCTTTTTCTCGGCGCGACTGGACGTTCCAATGTGTACGGCAGCGTCGATGCTCCGGATTTCCTGCAACTCTCCGGGCGCGACGCCGGGCGCACGAGAAGCAAAGAACTCGACCGCCTCGCAGCAACCGTCGGCAAGAGCATGGCCCGTTTCCCATGCGGGCTCGACGCTCGCATCCAGGCGACTCGCGAGGAAAACAGGCGGCGGATTCTATCCGTCCTCGGGGGTTCCGCGTCCGATTGGAACTCCCACAGGTGGCAACTTACTCACCTCATTCGCGACGCAGAAACTCTCGGCTCGATTGTGCGCCTCACCGCGGAAGAGCGCGAATCCATAACCCTCGCACGCAGACATCACCTGCCGTTTGCGATTACGCCATACTATGCTTCACTCATGGATAGGGACCATCATCGCAAGCGAGACCATGCGGTGCGTGCGCAGGTCATACCGCCGATGGATTATGTGGCAAAGATGATCAGTTCGCGCGGCGACACGGCCGCAGGCGTCGACTACATGGGCGAGGGTGACACTTCGCCGGTGGACCTCGTCACTCGCCGCTATCCGCAGATTGCCATCTTCAAACCCTTTAATACCTGCGCACAGATATGCGTCTATTGCCAGCGCAACTGGGAAATAGATGACGCCATGCAACCGGGGGCGCTGGCATCAAAAGACAAGATCGCAGATGCCCTCGCATGGTTTCGCCGCGAGAAGATGTTAGAAGAGGTCCTCATCACCGGCGGCGACCCACTCATGCTCCCTGACAAGACACTTGGCGCCATCCTCAAAGAGTTCGCCGCCATGAAACACATCCAGCGGATCAGAATCGGCTCACGCGCTCCGGTCGTGCTTCCAATGCGCTTCAGCGCTGCCTTACTCAGGGTCTTCAGGCGGTTTCACCGCCATCCGCAGCAACTGGCACTCATGACGCACTGCGAGCATCCGTACGAGATCACGCCCGCCATGCGGGACGCAGTGGCCGCCGTCCGCGACATCGGTATCGGCGTCTATAATCAGCAGGTCTTTACCATCGAAAACTCGAGGAAGTTCGAAACCGCGGCGCTACGGCGCGCCCTCAAATCCGTCGGCATCGACCCCTACTACACTTTCGGCGTCCTCGGTAAACAGGAGACCGATTACTACCGCGTCCCCATCGCGAGGATACTTCAGGAGCGAAAAGAAGAGGCCAGGCTCATCCCGGGTGTCGTGCGCACAGACGAACCCGTCATCAACCTCCCGCGCCTCGGCAAGAACTATCTTCGCGCAGGCCAGGACCATATCGTAATCGCGCTCAGGCCGGACGGTTCGCGAGTGTATGAGTTTCTCCCATGGGAGAAGAACCTCTATCCGAGCCCGACGTCGCTCTACCTCGACGTGCCCATCTTCGACTACCTCGAACGGCTCAAAGCGCTCGGTGAAGACCCCAGTGACTACGCGAATATCTACTACTACTTCTAATCGCAGAGAGATGGTCACAATCGGTTTTGCTGACAAACTTTGTCACTTTGCGACAAATAGCGCCCCGGGAATGTGACGAAAAACGTCATAACGCCCGTTTCCAACCGCATTTCACAGCACACGCCTGTCGTAACATTTGGCAGGGATGCCATTTACAGCAATGTGCGCGTCTGGCCGGTCTATGGCACGTCTGTTGCTTATAATAAGGTGGGTAATTATCGCGTTACGCTCTGTGGAGCGCTTGCGCTGGGTCGAACATTTGAGAATGGAGACCGAAATGGACAGGGGCCACGGTTTCACCCTCATCGAGCTGATGATCGTCATAGCAATCATTGCGATCATTGCCCTTATCGCCATTCCGAACCTTTTGAGTTCCCGGATGGTGGCGAACGAAACGAGCACCATCGGCAGCCTTCGCAGTCTGGCCTCGGCTGAGGCGGAATTTCAGGCCAGGCAGATAGTCGACCAGGATTCAGACGGGCTCGGGGAATATGGTTTTCTCCAGGAACTTGCCGGCTCGATTTTTCCACGCGGAGCCGCCGGATTGATGGACCCACCGTCGATTTCGCAGTCGCTTGGTAACGTCGATGCAACGGGAATAGCCTCAAAAAGCGGTTACGCGTACGTGTTTTTTCTACCCGGTGGCGGCGGCGCTCCGATCATGGAGCCTCCGCTTGGCGCGTTCCCCGGCCCGGTGCCAGCCGACGCCAATGAGCAGGAAATAAAATGGGCCTGTTATGCGATTCCCATGGCGGTTCGCAGCACGGGTGGGCGTGCGTTTATCATCAACCAGCAGTCGGAAGTCTACTCAACGTCAAACGCCGGCGTCCAAGACTACGACCTTGCCAACCTTGCCGCGCTTGTGGCCAACCCCACGGCTGCTTATGAGATCGGCGCGGTCAACCTCTCCGGCAAACTCGCCGTCGGCATAGGTGGCGGTCAGGATGGCGGCACCTGGGTCCCCGCTTCGTAACGGGCTCCTGAGGTGTGTAGAGTTACACGGGCAATCCCGGCACTGTGAATTCTCCCCGTGCGGCTGTCCTGCTTTGGCGCCGCTTCTCCTCACTTCCCGGTTTTTCGTTGAACAAAACGCCTCCCTTGCTGTTTAATACGTGAGAAGGACAGATCCGGCACGGGCGAGCATCTATCTATGGATGAATTCCTGGAAAGACTGTACGAGCGTCACAGCAGGGGGGTATTCTCGTTTC
>CALMGO010000626.1 GCA_937863625.1 uncultured bacterium | reverse complement strand
TGCCCTTGAGTTCAACGATTCTGTCTTTGGATATCAGATCGGCCAGCCTGAACATTGGCTTTTACCTCCGATAAGTAGGCGTTTCCAAATAAGGCCGTCAGAAAACCTTAGAAGGCCTCTCCCAAGTCAGTAATGATAGTTCACGCGTCCGGCAATTCCAGCGTTTTCTGTTGCAGACCGGCTTGATATGCGCGGCGGCAGGCTCTTTGAGCAGGGCTGCATGAAAACCAATACGGGCGGCATTGGACATTTGGGCGCGCATTATTAGAATCCGTTGCTATGTCATCGTCACCAACAACAAGAACCTCCAAGAAAGACCTCACATCGGGGTCGCTTCTGGGCAATCTGCTTCATCTCGGGCTGCCATTGGCGGCGGGGATGGCGCTAAGCGCGCTCTATAACCTTGTTGACGCGTTCTGGCTGGGCCGGTGGAGCAAGGAAGCTCTGGCGGCGCCGGGCGTGGCGATGCCGTTTGTATTTTTCATTGTAAGTTTCGCGATGGGTTTTGGAAACGCGGGGACGGCGCTGGTGGCGCAGTTTACCGGCGCAGGGCGGCACCGCGAAGCGGACAAGGCCGCGGGGCAGTCGCTATTGATACTGATGGTGCTAGTGGCGGTCATGGCCGCGCCGATGAGGTTTTTCGCGCCGCAGATACTGAGGCTTTGCCAGGTTCCGTCTGCGATGATGCCCCAGGCGACAGTATACATCCAGATAGTAATGGCAGGGCTGCCGCTCATGGCGTTTACGTTTGCGTACGGGGCGGTATTGCGGGCGCTGGGAGATACGGTCACGGTGGTGGTGATAGGCGCGGTATCAAACGGCATCAACCTTGTGCTCGACCCGATGCTTATATACGGCTTCCTAGGCATACCGGCGCTGGGCGTGGCGGGTGCGGCGCTGGCGACTGTAGTATCTCAGGCCGCGGCGGCATTTGCCTGCTACGCGCTCCTCATGAGCGGGCGGGCGGGACTACACGTGACACCGGCGGATTTCAAGCCGGATCGCGAGCTGCTCACCAAGACGTTCAAGATCGGGCTTCCGGCGGCGATTGGCAACAGCAGCAATTCACTGGGGTTTATGGTCTTTCAGCTCATGGTGAATACGCTGGGCGTGACGGTTATCGGCGCGTTTACGATATGCTGGAGGCTAATACACTTTTTCCATATACCCAGCCAGTCGCTGGCAATGGCGGCGGCGCCAATCGTCGGGCAGGCGCTCGGCGCGGGGAAGCCGGAACTGGCGCACCGGGCGGTGCGCGTAAGCGCGACGATAGTCGCAATCGGCATGTTAGTTCCGGCGACGTTTCTGGTATTCGGCGGGCAGTTTGTGGCGAGTCTCTTTGTCAATGACCCCGGAGTGATAGAGGAAGCGGGGCGATTCTTCCAACTGGTGCCGGCCTCGGCGTATCTTTTCGGCGTGATAATGGTTTTGACGGCGGCATTCTACGGCAGCGGGCACACGACACCGGCGATGATCATCGCGATTTTGCGCTTGTGGGTCCTGCGTCTGCCGGTATCGTATGTGCTCTGTTTTACACTCGCGCTCGGAAGCGTCGGCATCTACTGGGGGATGGTAGCCGGGAACGTAATCTCGGCGGTGGCGGCACTGCTTTTGTTTGTGTACGTTGACTGGCAAAGGCCCGTGGTGCCGGAGAAGAAAGCCGACCTCCAGGAGAGTGAAGTCACAGCCGCCGACGTCGTTGCACTCGACCCGGAAAGCGTCATCGAAGAACCGTAAGCAGCTTATTCATGCATCAAACCAGGAACGCGTCCCTCTAAGAGGCAGAATCCGCGTGCGCTAAAGCGCACCCTACGTAATGTACACTGAATCATAGGCAGCCTCACGCAAAGGCGCGAAGATCGCAAATAAGAACAAAGGCGACATCTCACCACGAAGAACACGAAGGACACAAAGAAAGACAGAATCCGCGCGCGCTAAAGCGCACTTTGCAATTTTCATGCGGACGCGATCCCGACAGGTCGGGACGTCCCTCCAGAGTCGGGCAAGCACCGTCATATCCCCATTTCCAAAAAGAAGGGCCGCACGAGCGCAAGTCCTGCGTTTGTGCGGCCCATTTTCCCTTTTCGTACTCATCTCATACGTGCGTTACTTCGTCGGCGTGCGCGACCACGATGGCGCTATAGGGGCACGCGAGGCGGCAGAGTTCACAAGCGATGCATTTTGCCGCGTCGAAGCCGACTGAGAGGTCCTCTTCATAGTAGAGCGCTCCGGTCGGGCACTGCACGACACAGGCGCCGCAGTCGGTGCAAAGTTTGCGGTCGACGGTGACGAACTTGGAAAGGCTGCGAATGGAGACGCCTTTCTTCTTTATGTAGTCGACGGCAGCAAGGACATTGGGCCTCTTGCCACGCAACTCGACCTTGAGCTGCCCCTCTTCGTTCTCCGTGATGCGCGCGGAGATGATGTTAAAGACTATGTCGAACTCCTTGGTCACGATGCTGAGCAGGGGCTCGTTGACGAGTTCTCTCGGGAACTGCATAAGTATTCTTTCACTGAACATTTATCACTCCTCTCGTGTTACGAATTCAATGTCTCCGAATGCCCCGAGCGTATCACCGGCGACGGCGACGAGAGCCTTGAGCGCGGCGCGCTCCTTCTCGGCGTCGACGACACCCTGGATATCCGCGGGGACCTTTATCCTGTTAGCGATAGCAGTAGCGGCCGCGTCGGCAAAGGCGGCGCTTTCGGCAAACGCGACGACCGCATCGGCCTTTCCATGGCTGAAGCTATGCCCTACCGTGCCGGAAGACGTGCATATCCCATGAATGCCGGAGTCGGCATTGACGCGAACGGCGAGCCTGCCGGCAAACGGCGAATCGTCACCGGCGAAAATCTCGACTTCGCGCGGCTGACGGGTGGCGATAAAGACATCGCCGCCGTTTTCGACTATGACTTCACGGGACGAGGCGAGGAGCCTCTCGCCGATGATTTCGGCGAAGGTCCCGGCCACGGCCGCCATGGGGCCGACATCCCAGGCCTCGGCGGCGCGACACATGCGCCTCACGACATCGGGCGCAGTCTCGTCCGGCGCAAGCGGCCGCATCGAGGAGAGGAACCCCTCGTGCGCATGGGCATAGTCCAGAAGCGCATTACGCAGATCGACGACTGTCTCGAGAGCGTCGGCGGTCATGTCGCGCTCCGCGGCAATCGCGAGGTCGGTCTCGAACAGGCGCACGCTGAAATAGGTCAGGCGCGCGGCCTTCATCCAGCCGCGATAGAACCTGTTCTGTCGTAGTGCTCCGGCTGCCATGATTACTTCTTGCGCTCCTTCAAGGGGCCGAACTTGTAGCCGCTTTCGGCGGCGGGCAGAGGCGCAATGGGCTCGGTCAGGAGAAACTTGCCGGCCTCTATCCAGGCTTTGAGCGTAGCGGCGATCTTTCGCGCCTTCGGGTAACTCGATATCGCGCCGGTGGGCACTTCCTTGCCGTTTATGGTTATCCGGCCGGTTCTCAGCTCTGAGTACGTCACTTCACCGATGGGCCCACCAGAGGCCTCCGGATAGGCGACGGAGTAGTCGGTAATGGGCGCCGTTATGTCGGCGTCGCTGACCGCGGTGAACTTTGCCATTTCCTCGTCGATAATGGGAATCGGCACGCCGAGTCCGACGCCGAGGCTGACGCCATAACCGCGGAAAGACGCGCCGCGGATAAACTCGGTGGACATCTGCTTCAAGTCGCCAGCCACAGCGAGTGTGCCGGCGCCGCCTTTGGGGACACCGCCATCGGTGCGCGGGACGCCCGGGTTGTGCTGGGTGCCCTGCCAGATGACGTGGCCTACTGCGCCGCCGAGGAAAATCCGAGTGCCGATACCGATGGTGCGGTAGTGCGGGTCGTTCAAAAGCGGCGAGAGTTGGCCGGCCGAGCAATAATTGGCGTTGCCGATATTGGGCCTGAGAATGCCCATGTATGTATAAATGGGCCGTTTGCCGTGGGCGTTGACGGCTACGTTGTAGTTCTGGTAGGCATTTCGCGGATTTAGGAGAATCGCCTCGTTGAGGTCCTTGATATTGAGAAGCGTGTCGAGCTCCTTGCGGGGGTAACAGTCGGTCCCGTATGCGCTCGCAACAAACCGGACATCCTTGCCGGCTACGAGGTCCTCGATGACATGCCCGCCGCCATAGCGGAACTCGCCGGGGAAAACGCGGTTGAGCGGGTCGTCTTCGGCCGCTTCCGTAGCGCCGACGTAGAGGTCGACCGCGGCGAGGCCGCAGTATACGGGGACACCGTTCAAGGTGCCTTTGGTGATCTTCATCTTGGGCTTTGTGTGGCCGACGTTTATGAACGCGCCGGAAGAACACATCGGGCCGAAAGTGCCGGTCGTCACGACGTCCACATCTTTGGCGGCGGCGCGGACGCCTTTTTCCTTAACGACCGCGATCATTTCCTCGGCCGTTACGACCACCGCCTTTCCCTTCTTTATCTTATCGTTTATCTCTTCGTAAGTTTTTGCCATTAGAGCGATCCTCCAGGCACAGGGGGTTTCTGTCAGTAAGCCTTTTTGGTCCTTATGCAGTCAGTTAGATCCAAGCGCACCTCCAGAGCAGGCACCCGTAACAATAGGGGCTTTTTTGCAGCGCCTGGCCGGCGCGTACGAAAAGGCTTTGCCCTGGACGGGTTTGGTTGATAAGTTAGAAAGGATAACGGCCGTGCGGCTGCGGTGCAACCGGTTTGTGGGACTCAGGCAGCTAGACAGGCCGTCGATGAATGTCAAACAGGGAAAGACGGACAGCCGTTTTGAGTACTTGAAGGGGATGGACGGGTGGCACAACGCGCGGGGCGCGCCTTCTGGTGCAACTTCTAACTGTGTCAGTCTGTCATCGAACGGACAAAGCTCCCGAATTAAAGGGACTTGCATACTTACAGAAAGACAATATAACCCTGAGAGGGTTCCCACGCAACAGAAAAACCTCCAACCCAAGGAGCAGGCACAATGAGAGCCAGAAGCGACGTTGACAAAATTCGGAGCCTGATGATCACAAATCCGGACGAGACAGACCACTATGGCGAGATGATGAAGGCCTATTTTCGCACGGAAAAGGCCAAAATCCCGCTTGCGGACTATACGGGCATCACGGTGCGCGAGTGGCTTGCCCGGAGAATAAGCATATTAAAGAAACTGTCGACGGCGGTGGGCCCCTTCCCTGCTCATAAGGTCGCTCTAAAGGCCAAAACGGGCCGGAAATACGACCGCGGGCGCTATACGGTCGAAGGGGTGTCGTTTTACACGAGGCCCGACTGGCCGGTATCGGCGCTTTTGTATCTCCCTGCCAAGCGCAAAGGCAAGGTGCCGGGGGTGCTGCTCGTGCA
>CALMGO010000625.1 GCA_937863625.1 uncultured bacterium | reverse complement strand
GCAGGGACGCCGATGTCGTTCTCCTGCGGCCGGTGCAGAGCATGTGTCGCCGTTTGCCCTGCGCAGGCCATCGCCGTCGAGCCTTCGAAGTTCAGCCTCGACGCGTGCTATGCTAAACTCACGGAATTCACCAAAATACCCTATGTCGGCCAGCACATCTGCGGCGTTTGTGTGAAGGCCTGCGCGCCTGATAATCCCGGACGCGCCGTCGATATCCTTGGCAACCCTGTGGAGGCATGATCGATTCGTATGGGCGGTTTACGCACGCCTTTGCCGGTACAGTTGATTGCCGGGCTCATCGCGCATCCCGCTGAGGGTTTTGACCGCGCCCGAGCAGCCCTCAGCGACGCCTGGGGACCGGTGGACATGGAGAGCCCAGTCTGGCCCTTTGATTTCACCGATTACTACGAGGACGAAATGGGCGCCGGGCTTCTGCGCCAGTTCGTCGCCTTCGAGAGACTCATCCCCCCCGACGGCCTCCACCGCTCGAAACTCCTCTCCAATGATATCGAGGCCCGCATTGCCGCTGACTCCCCCTCTGGCGTCGCCCGCCCGGTCAATATCGACCCCGGCTATCTTTGTCACAGCAAGCTCGTCCTTTTCAGCACAAAAGACTTTTCCCACAGAATCTACATCGCCGACTCGATTTTCGCCGAAATCACGCTTGTGTACTCCGGCAACGCCTTCGCCACTCATCCGTGGACGTTTCCGGACTACAAAACTGAACAATATCGAAACTTTTTTGCCCTGGTTCGGTCTGCTTATGTGCGAAAACTCGGCCTCTACGAATCGTCGGCCTGATTTGACTAAATGCCGTTTGTGGTCTAACTTTTAATTACTGTACTGCCTCGCCCGGCGCCGGGAGTTCCGGCCGTCCGGCCCGGCAGAAAACATAGGAGATGCAGAGGCACTTCCCATGGACAAGGGCAGACATATCAAACACCGTCAGCACGCGCAAAACTCCGAGGCCTTGGGCGTGAGATTCGAGTACGACAGGGCCGACGAAAAACGCAAAATCCAGGAGGAAATAGAGGAGTTCCTCGAAGAACGCACCAGGAAGGAACCCTCCGAGGAGCGCTGAGCTTAAGGCGCTTCGGAAGACTGTAGTGCAGCCTTGCTTGTGGGGCCGCTTCGCGCGTCGCGTTGACCGTGACGCGTTGCCTCTTGCGCCTTTTGACCCCCCTTGTTATCATATTGCGCTGTGCCAGCCGCGGCCGGTTCTTTGATACCCGCCGCGTTGTCCGCGGAGAGGTGTCCGAGTGGCCGAAGGAGCACGCTTGGAAAGCGTGTAGGGGAGTAATCTCCTCGGGGGTTCGAATCCCCCCCTCTCCGCCATGTTTTTCTCCTGAACGTAAAGCAATACCCCCTTCGGAACCTGATTCTGTTCTTTCACCCCATCTTGGCTACCGGCCGGTCTTTTCGCCTCGGAAATGAAAAACGCCCGCCGGATCCCCTCCGGCAGGCGTCTATGTCACTTCAGTCTCGTAGGGTTACCGCTTCCGACGCATTACTTCCCCTTCACCAGTTCGTATGCCCCAATGTCGATTCCCCCTTCGACCGTTCTTCCCGCCTCTCCCGTCGCTTTGCGCTTCGGTGAATACGACGGCGTCGGTTTTTCTATCTCGGCAAGAGCGGCGAGCCATTCCTTTGAAGGGGCAGCATCCGTCCCGCTTTTTGAATTGTCGAGCACCATCTTTATGGCCGCCTGATATTCTTCTGTGCTCACGCCCGCGTCCGCAAGCGGCGACCCTTCCCGCAGGTGAAAGTCAAATCCGTCTCCGTCGACAAATCCCGGTGCTTCCCCTCTTATCGTGCCGACGAGCCCCTCCGGCACGTCCGCAGCGAATTTCATTATCCAGTTGTTCTTTCCCGTCACTTCGCCTTTGCCGTGCTTCTCCAGAAAGACCTCGCCCATCCCTGCAAAGACGTTATTTATGAGCACGACGTTCGTCTCGGCGGTCCACTCCGTGAAAAGGTAAAAATCCCGAGGAAATATCGTCACAAACGTATTGTTAACCGCCACGAGCGTCCCGCGCGCCACGCCCGTCCCGTCCCCCACTCCCAGAAGCCGCCCCTGGTTGTGTCCAAGCGTCGTCCGCTTCACGACCACGTTGCCCAGCCATAGCGTATTCATCTCGTTGGCGGAGTCCACTGCCACGCTATAAATCGCCTCTTCGTCAACCCAGTTATAGGCGAATATCACGTTGCCGCCGCGGCTCTTGAAGTTCTCCCCCTCCGTAGAGCTGTGTATGTAACTGCCCTTGACCATCTGGTGCTTCGAGTTAAAGTAGAAATTGTGCGTCCTGTGCGGCTCGCCCACTCCTGCGGCCCTGCCGTTACTGTCTATGTCGCATCCGTCCACCAGCACGTAATCGCTCTCATGTGTCGAGAAGAGTCCGTTCTCATTGTGGTGGCAGTA
>CALMGO010000624.1 GCA_937863625.1 uncultured bacterium | reverse complement strand
ATCCATATTAAAGAATTGCCATTGATTTTTTAATATGAGCGGGGCAGTCTACCCAGTAGTAAAAACATTTACATACGAAGTCCAACCCGGCACTGAATGGCCCACGCTAAGCGCTTTCACCAATCCCACTGTTCTCAGTCGATGAATGGTTCAACGAAAAAGGGGCTTCGCGGATGCGAAGCCCCTTTGCGCATATCTGCTTCATTGCCTCATTCAAGCGTGATTTTGGCCTCAGCGGAGGCCCCGGTCACGACGTCTGTGACTTTGAGCGTGTACTGTCCGGACTTGTCGTTTAACGCGGATGGCAGTACGACGGTTCCTGCGCCGGAGTTGCAGAGGGTATTGACGGCGTAGTCGTTGAGGAACGTGCCGTCGGGCGCGAAGAAGTGGCAGCGCACGGGGCTCTTTGAGGCCGGGGTGCAGCTTATGGTGAAAGCAGGATGCTCGCCGAGGACGGCTTTTTCGGGGCCGGTCACGGCGATGGTGCTTTCAGAGGGGCTAAGGCCGAGAACAAGCGCGCCGCCGATGAGGATGGAGGTTTTGACGGTATCGGTAGCGCCCATCTTCGCGCCGGAGCGCACGTCGTTGACGTAGGCGGTGCCGGGCAGTCGGATGGTGATATCCTGGGTCGCAACCGTGCCGAGGTCCTTATCCTGGTACTGGGTGACGCCGTCGAAACCGGTAACGGCCTCGAGGCGGACGTTTTCCTTGACGACGGCGAGGATCTCGCTGTCGCCGAATTTATAGCGGGCTACGACGGCCTGCGTAAGAGGCATGCCATCGGCGGCGAGGACTTCGATTGCAGGCTTTACGCCGGCCTGGGCGAGCATGGCGCTCAAGAGGGCGCGGTAGTTAGCGCCTCCGAACCCAGCGCGGCGAAGGGTCGGGTAGACGTCAAAGAGCATATTGGCGTAGAACGTCCGGCCGCTTCCCACCTTGTTGCAGTAGAGCGCGCCGGCGGCGGAGTCGCCGACGGAAAGAAGCGGCTCGGCGGAGACGCCGCTAATCCCGGCTTCGCTGACCTCTATGCCTTCAAGTGCGGCTGCATCGAGCCCCATGGCCGCGCCGGCGGCGGAAACAGTGACGGCGCCTTTGATGCCGGTCTTCTGCTCCGTCGGCTCGGCTTCGTCCCTGCGGCGTCTGCGAGGCAGTTCGCCGAGAAGCGTACGCGTGCTCGAGGGAGCGGCGCTGATGCCGAAGAGGTCGTTCAGCATGCCGTTTTCGGCCCACGCGCAGTGATCGTCCATGACGCCGGCTGCGGCGTCGGTTATTACAACGCCGCCGTTCTCGACGAAGCGGCGGATGGCCGCGGCCTCTTCGGCGCTGACGGCGACCGATGACGGCATGATGAATACGCGGTACTTGCCTGAGTCGAGAAGGCCGTTTTCGATCTGTTCGTACGCGACGAAATCAAACTGCAGGCCGAGGTCCTTGATGCAGGAGACCCAGCCGTCGCGGCTGGCGCCGAGGTTGCGTACTATCTGGTTGGCCTCTTTGCCTTCGGCGGGCGCGGTGATGGCCGCCGCGTGCACGCTGGCGATGGACCAGTGGACGGCGATGCCGTCCTGGAGGCGCTGGGACTCCATGAAGAGTTTGCCGACGCCTTCGAACTTGAGGGCCTTGAAGGCCTTGCCCATGTCGCGGGCGGAGTCGCTGAGCGTGAAATCGGGGTTAAGGTACGCGTACATCCAGAAGATATTGGGATAGAGAACATTGTGAATCGCTGCGGTCCAGATGGCGTTCTGAACGGCGATGCCTTTGGAGCCATAGCCGGTCCAGAAGCCTATCATGGAGCCGGGCTTGGCGAATGAGCGGTGGAGGTCCCACTGGTTGCCGCCGCCGTAGGCGAGGAAATCATCGATTATCTGGTCGAGGCGGTACCAGTCGCAGCCGTTCCATGCAGCGGTGCCCTGTGTGCCGGAGACGGCAATGTGGCCTTCCTTGTCGCCTTTTGTGACGCCGTCACGGACGGTCTTGTAGGCGTTGGCGAAGGTGATCTCCATGAAGGTGCGGTGGTCGGCCCAGGGGGCGAAATTGCCCGAGTCGCGGGCCTCTTGAGTCGTGAGCGGGACGACATCTTTCCAGTCGGCGTAGGAGGTCTTCCACTTGGCATTTAAGCCTTCGAGGGTGGAGTACTCTGATTGGAGCCACTGGCGGAAGGCCTCAAGCGTGTGCGGCCCCCAGCAGTAGTCGAAAGCGTCGCCATAACTTGTAAGCGACCCTTCGTCGCCGACGAAGTAGTAGTCGAAATTGTACTGCGATTTGCTGCGCGCGGCGCCCATGGTGACATCGGCGAGCATCTTCATGTACTCGGGGTCACTAAAGCACGGCACGCGGGTGAGGAACTTTGTGTCGCCGGTCCGGCGGTCAGCTCAATAACCTCACCGACCGTCCCCTCAGGCCAGCTTCTGGTGAAGGA
>CALMGO010000623.1 GCA_937863625.1 uncultured bacterium | reverse complement strand
ACCTCTCCCTCGTGCGGCGACAGAGCCTTTATGACCTCTTCAACCATAATCGGCACATGCGCCCCCGCTGGTGTGCGCCCCTGTGCGCGGATATGCTCCTGCATCTCAGGATACTTATCAGGAGCGCGTTCTTTGTAACGCTCGTCGAATTTCCGCGGATGCGTGCCGCGATACCTCGGCCTTCGCTTGTGTGCCTGGCCTTCTCCCTGCGAATTGTCGCTTTCCTCTTTCATGCCCGGCATTATACATTGCGCCGCCCGCCCGTTCTACACGTCCGCGTCTGGACCGCCGGGCAAAACCGCACATGAGGGGATGTTTTCTCATTTTTAGCCGAACACTGGGCGCTCTTAAGCGCTATTATTATAGACACGCGGTCCGGACAACCTTGCGCAAGGTAGTCGTAAAATCGGAGACATGCTTGGACAAAAACACGTTCAGCGCGTCGCGAGCGCTTGAGAATGCTTACCTGACTCACAGAGAAAGGCTTCTCACTCTGGCGGCAGCCTTTGTAGATGAAAAGCCGCTTGCCGAGGACGTCGTGCACGACGTCTTCGTATGGCTGGCGGCGGAGCCCGGACGGCTTGTCGCCGGCGACGGACTCGGCCCCTACCTTACTGTCGCAGTACGTAACAGGGCCGTTTCCATCCTGCGCGACAGGAGGCGTCGAGCGGCTCTTGTGCCTGAAAACTCAGAGTCTGCCGGCGCGGCAGACACTGCCGACCCGGCGTTCCTCGTGGGTGCTGCCCAGGAAGCGCAAGTCTTGCTCGGTCTCGTGGCGGCGTTGCCCGACGACCTCAAAGACGTCATAGCGCTGCGGATATGGGGCGAACTCGGCTTCCGCGAAATCGCCCGGATCCAAGGTGTTTCGGAAAGCACGGCACATGGCCGTTACCGCGAGGCCCTTGAGAATCTGAAGTCCATGATGCGAGGTAACAAGCGATGAACGACATGAATGCCGATGAGATTGAGGCTAAACTGAAAAGTACCCGCCTCGCCGCGTCACCGACTCTCGATGAGCGCATCCGCGTTCTTGCCGAAGGGCTTGAGCGGGCGCCCGGGGACGCCGGTCCCGCCGAGGCGGCACAGGCTGAAAGGAAGGATTCCATGAACGTCATGGCTACACCATATCCGGCGCGCGCGTCACATGCGCTCCGGCTTTTATACGTGCGCCGTTGGGTCAAACCTCTTGCCGTCGCGGCCGCGCTGCTCGTCGTCGCGGCGGTCTTTCTTTTGTCCGGCGTTCCCGGCACTGGCGGCCTCACATGGGCCCAGGTGCAGGGGTCGGTGGCCGCCGGCGCGTGGATTCACTACACGACCGTCGATACAGCCGCCGGTGCCGGCACGGCGGAGACATGGTACTCGCCTGGCGCGCGACGAGCCTATACGCGACACTCCGACACGAACCTCCCGTACTACGTGCTTCTCGACTATGTGAGCAAAGAAAAGTGGCTCTACAATGCCGCTGAGCGTTCGCTTACGATTTACGATCTCCAGCCGGCGCAGCCCGAAGGCAACGTCCTCCAGGCTGTGCTCGACCCATCGAGTCTCCCCGAGTGGCCGCGCCGAGTCACGAAAATAGGGTCAAAGGACGGCCTGACGCGCTTCGATGTCTCCACTACCGCAGAAGGAGTCTCCGATGCCGACAGGCACGTCATGAGCGTGTGGGTCGACGACAAGAGCCAGTTGCCCGTTCGCGCTGAATCCTACCTCAGGAGCGCCGACGGCGCCTCGCGGACCACCGTAACCACAATCGACTATCCCGCATCCGGCCCGGCGGACGTCTACGCCCTTGGCGTCCCCCGCGATGCCGCGTTCCTCGACGCGCGTCCAACAGGCGAGGTCGCGAATATAATGGATATCTACAACGCGCGACGCCAAGGGTTCGCAAAAGTCTACACCGCCACGGTCATCTCCGACGGCAGCGCCACCTCTTATGCCGTCTCGCGCGACGGCGACAAATGGCGCGTTGAGGACTACTTCCCCTCTGCAGTCAGCGCCGATGCCGAAACGGAAAGGCCCGTGCTTGCGCCCGGCGCCGCATGCTACGGCGTGATTGTCTACGACGGCAGGCGCACCGCGGAGTACACGACAGACAAGGAGCCTCGCACGAGCGCCGGGCGGAGCGTGCCGCTTTCGCACACGCTCCGGACGGGTGCGGACCCCGCGTACGCGAGCTGGCCTGAGATACCGCTTCAGCCTCTCAAACTCGTCAAGAGCGATGATACGGCCCTCGCGGGACTCCTCGGCATAGAACTCAGGGGCGGCCCGCCCGGCACCCTTGACCACTACTGGCTCGACCCGCAGCACGACTATATATGT
>CALMGO010000622.1 GCA_937863625.1 uncultured bacterium | reverse complement strand
CCCCCGCTGTCCCGTTTCTATGCTCGAGGATTGTGCAAGATTGGCCAGGGGCTTCGTGAAGGAACTTGTAATCAGGAAGTGATGGGGGGGGGTGGGCTCTCGCTATTCGCTGCCCATCGCGATTATCGTTACGTCGTCATCGACGGCCTTGTCGCCGTTCTCTCCGAAAACCGTCTGGCTCACCCTGTCCACCAGTTCGTTAAGCGGCATGTCGTGATACGCCGCGCACGCCCTGCCGAATGCCTCCTGCCCGCTTGAGCCGTCCGACCACGTCGCCGCGTCCACCCCGTCGCTGTAGAGTATCAGTTTGTCACCTGGGTCCATTGCCACCTTCTCGGCGGTAAACTGCTCCTCGACTATCCCCAGAAGCGCCCCTTCCACCTCCAGCTGTCTGTACGAGCCGTCGCCTTTCAAAAGCAGTGGATATGGATGCCCGCCTCGCGCGTATTCGAGTACCCTGTCCTTTGTGTTGTATATGCAGTAGCATATGGTCACAAACGGGCTCTCAGACAGGTCCTCGCTGATGAGGTCGCTGTTGAGGTTGGCCAGCACCTCATCCGGCGGGATTATGCGATATGAGTT
Source organism: uncultured bacterium (assembly GCA_937863625.1). Taxonomy (GTDB): domain Bacteria; phylum Planctomycetota; class DG-23; order SLPQ01; family SLPQ01; genus CALMGO01. The sequence continues at coordinate 1,748 of CALMGO010000622.1, read as the reverse complement.
GCCGCTGATCTCCTTGGTCTTGATGCCTTTCTTGATGAATACCGTCAAAAGCGCCGCAGGAACGCCGTGCCCGATTGCGTCCACTATATAGAAACCCACGTTCTGCTCGTCCAGGCGGAATATGTCATAGAAATCCCCCGCCACCCGGCCCGACGATACAAACCGCGTCGCAAAGTCCACCCCCGGTATCTCCGGTAGCGACTGCGGCAAAAGCGACCTTTGAAGTTTCTGCGCCAGCCTGAGTTCGCTGTCGAGCCTCGCGTACGCCTCCTCCAGTCGCTCGTTTATCTGTGATATCTCGGCGTTTCGCTGCTCCAGGCTGTCGTGTAGTTTCTTTATCCGCAAGAGCGACTTCGCCCGGGCCGACAGTTCTATCGGGCTTATCGGCTTGGTGAGATAATCATCCGCCCCATACTCGATCGCCTTTGTACGTACGCGCGGATCGTGCTGCGCCGTTGATATGATCACCGGGATGAAATGAAAGCCGTTTTCGTTCTTCAAACGCCGGGCAATTTCCAGCCCGTCGATTTTCGGGAGATGACTGTCCACAATCACAAGATCCGGCGCCAGTCGGCCTATCAGATCCATGCACTGGATCCCGTCGCGGGCGTACCCCACGCGGTAACCCTGTGACTGTAAAACCTCACCTGCCAACGTTATGCTCTCTGGATCCGCGTCGGCAATGAGGATTTTCTGGGTTTTATCCATCTGACGCCCTTAAGACTTAGCAAGTCCCACCGTGTTGAAATATAGCCCACATAACCTTGCTTGTCAAAAAGACGCCTTGGATTTGCCAAAAAGGGTAGGGGAGTGCCAAATCTTCGTCCGAAGGCGTCCCGAGACCGCCTTCAAGACCTGAAAATCATGCGCCTTCGCCGCCGGGTTCTGCCCGCTCCAGCCGTCCCGGCACCTTCACCGCCATGCTCAACGCGCTCGACGCCAAAGCCACCCCCGTCGCCGCTATGAACACCCAGTAAAAACCGTGCCGCGCCCAAAGCATCCCCCCGAGAAACGGCACACCCATCGACATCATGTGGTCGATGCTGATTCCGGCCGAGAGACCGCCCGAAATGTCCTCTGGACGTTCGAGTATCTTCGAAAGATACGTTGTTCGCGCCATGCTCACGGCAAAACACATCTGATCCACCACGTACGCCGCCATCACCGCGTGCAGCGCCGTCTTCGACTCCGGCATTCCTCCCGCCACCGCGTACGTAATGCACACCACAGCCAGTATGAGACCCTCGGAGACGAGAATCCTTCTCTCCCCCCATTTGTCTATGAGCCTCCCCACAAGCGGCCTGAGGAATATCCCTATTACTGAATACACCACCCACAAAAATGCTATCGTCTGCGCCCGCTGGTCGAATATCCTTATCATCACCCATGGGCCGAATGTCATGAATACCTGCTTGCGCACGCCGTAAAGCGCACACAGCCCGTAATAGAGGCTGTATCGCCTCTTGAATACAAACACCTTCCGCCTCGGCTGGTTGTGCCGCTCCACTCGTCCCATCGACAGTATCATCACTGCGCCGGCCAGTGCGCAGCACGCCGCAATGAGGTACGTCCCCTTGAAGCTCACCCATTCGTTTCCCATCGCCAGCCATACAAAGCCCGCCCCTACTATCGTTCCCATGATAGCCGCCGCGCCCACCTGGCCGAGCCTTGTCGCCTGTTTCCCCTCTCTCGCCAGCGACAGGGTGATGCTCTCCTGCACCGGCATGTTAAGATGCGCGCCCGTGCTG
>CALMGO010000621.1 GCA_937863625.1 uncultured bacterium | reverse complement strand
AGTATCGCAACGAGGACCGCTGCGGCGGCAAGGACTCCCAAACGGAAAAGCGATTTTTCAAGCGAGGGGGCATGAAGAGGTATGGCGGAAGAGGTTTCGGTTGAGTCTGGAGTTTCTTCTTTCATCGGACGCGTCGACACTGCGGGTTCCGCCAGTCTATCGGTACTTGCCCGTCACTCCGTTGTACCATATGACAAAGAGGCTCTTGAGGCTTTTCACGCACGCGCCGGCGACCTTGACCCTGCTGTTGGCGTCGTCGCGCCATCGCACGGGTTCCTGGTGGATCTGCATCCCGAGCCTGTCGGCGATATGAAGTATCTCGGCGTCAAAGGCCCAGTCCGCGGCGCGCTGCCGCTTGAATATCTCCCGTGCAGCCTCGCGCTTGAAGCCCTTGAACCCGCACGTCTGATCCGTGACCTTTGAGCGAAGCACAAACCGCGTGAGCCGCGTGAAAATTCTCCCGAGAAACTCCCGCATCCACGGCTGTCGCACCTCCAGGCGGCTTTCCTTCATACGGCGGTTGCCTATTACCACGTCATATCCGTTTGAAAGATGCTGGAGAAAACCGGCTGTCGTATCAATAGGGGTTGAAAGGTCGGCATCAGTAAATACAACGTGCTCACCGGCCGCCGCAAGCATCCCCACCTGCACGGCACGGCCCTTGCCGGAATTCCGTTCGAGCGTGATGACCTTGACCCGGTGGTCCCCGGCGGCCATTTCCCGCACGCATGCCGCCGTGCCGTCGGTCGAGCCGTCGTCCACGAGGACCACTTCCCAAGTCCCGTGGCCGCCGTCAAGGTAAGCAAGTATTTCCGGGAAGGTCTTGGCGAGACGGCCTTTTTCGTTGTACGCGGGTATGACAATCGAGAGATTGACAGTTGCCGCGGCAGCAGTGTCACCCACTTTACCGCTCCTGGCTGTGAACGATTGCAGTTCGGCTGTGTTCGTCATTATACTTATTAATCGGCAAAATACCGCGAACTCCCCACCTTCATCCGGGGTTTTTCACCGCGCTCTTTCGACCGGCGCGCCCGGCCGCGGCCGTGACAATCATAACACTCGCCAGAAGAGCCGCCGATACGAGGCTTATGATTGAGCCCAGACGCAGGCTTTCAGGGGCGAATCTCATTTCCACTTCGTGACGCCCGCCATCCACCGCCACGCCTGTAAAATCGCCGTAGCACCGTATCACATCGGCGTCCGCACCGTCGATGCGCGCTTTCCACCCCCGGTAAAAACTCTCGTTTACAACCAGCAACTGTCGCCCGAAGCAATCACCGCGCTTAAAACGTCCGCATCGGAATGTGATAACGCGACAGGCCGTCGAATGCATGAAGCTGGCCGAGGGCCATAGGCAACATAGTGACCACAAGCATGGCCAGCGCCGTCGAAAGGCCGATGACAAACAACCCCCTCTCGCCGGACCCGCCAAGTTGGGTGCGCAGAGTATTTCGGTTTTCTCTTAGCGCTTTTGTCATGCACGATCCAACTGGAGGCATCCAAAGTGTGAAAGGTAATACCGCGCGCGGAATGGCATCCGAGACCACATGCCCGGTCAAGTCACCTTGCGATGCATAACTATCTCGCCTGAAGAACGGCCAGTGCATCCTGGGTCAGGCCGATCAGTTCTCCCGAGTGCTCGTCGGCTTTCGCTCCCCATATCTCCCGGAGCACGCTTTCAAGCCGGTCGGCAGTCAGGTCGCCGGTGGCCGAGGGCAGAGAGTGAGGGACATTCATCACTTCGGCTCTTCTCTTTACCATCGAAAGCAGCGCCGCCGCGGCGCCGAGCGCGAGGTTGACCGGCTGCACGCCGCAGGAAAGCGCCAGCCGCATCGTCCCGAACAGCCGATCGTCATAGCCGAGTTTACGGACATGGTCACGCCCTACCCTTGCGACGAGGTCATGCAGTGTCGGCCGAACCATTCTGTCCAGAAGGTCGTCGGCATACTCCCTGTACCCGTCTACTGTGAAGAGCGACTCGCCGAGCCCGCCGTGGCGTGCGATGAGCGCGGCGCCGGATTCATCGATAAACGCCGATCGGGCGGTGGACATGATCCACTCATCCCGTGAAGCATCCGCAATCGTCTCCAGCCCTTTGTAGTCCGCCAGGTATGCAATGACAGCGTGGATGGCATTGTGTCCGTAGAGTTTGGCTTCTTCAAAGGGCAAGAGGTCGGCCTTATCGACAAACACACGGATGCCGCGTGTGTACCGTGCCTCTCGTACACGCGAGATTAGGATTCGGTTGAACTCCTCGACGAGGACAGCCCTGCCGACGCCGGGCGCAAGAGTCTCAAGGCCCATTTTCGAAATCACAGCCTTGTCCGTGATGACACCGCTCATCTTGCCGATGACGGTGTTTAGCGTCTCAACGGAGGAAAGGGTTTCGTCGCTTGTGTGCCGGGCAAGGGCTTCGCGCAGGAGTTCGGCCGCATGATTGTGGTTCTCAGCGGCGTAGATGACGGTCGGCTTCGCCCGCTGTCGCATTGAAAGACCGGCAGCGATGATGCGCGACGCACTCGTTTGGTCCCTGTCGTAAAAAGCTACGCTCGGAAGCGCTGTCGCCATCTCGTCGGACTCTGCGACAGCCTCAGCGAGTTTGGCTCGATCGGAAGCATCTGCGGGGTTGAGTATCTCGATTTCGTCGAGCTGGCTGCGGTCCACGCGGTCTTTTCGCGCGATATTCACGACGCAGCGGCCGCGGTTATGTCTGACTGCCTCGACCAGTGCACCGTCGACCTCCGCAACGACAAAGCGCGAGAAATTCCCTGACGCGAAGGCTTCGAAAAGAAACAGCCCGCTTTGTATCGGCCCGAACCCAAAGCCGACGAACGTTTTGCCTGTGCC
>CALMGO010000620.1 GCA_937863625.1 uncultured bacterium | reverse complement strand
TGGGAGGCAATCGCTGTGAAGTTTGACGGCATCAAGAGCCTCTCAATCGACGAAGGCGGTACGCTTCACGTCGTGACTTCGCTCGGGGAGATGACGGACGACGCACCGTTTGTGTATCAGGATACGGGGGCCGGACGCGTGGAAATAGCCTCGCGTTTCCGCTTGATCGACGAGACGACGTACGCGTTTGAGGTGACAGGCGACATAGACCCTGCACTGCCGCTTGTAATCGACCCAACGGTAACGTTCGGAAGCTATCTGGGCGGACGGTTTCGAGACTGGGGCACGTGCATTGCCGTCGACGGATCGGGAAGCGTCTGGGTCGCGGGCCGGACAGACTCCGATGATTTTCCCTTGGTGAACGCTTTCGACACGACGTACTCCGGCGGCGAGATCTTTGTGGCGCGGATATCGGCGCAAGGGGAGCTCGTATTCGCCTCATACTTGGGTGGGGGCTACCTCGTTGATTCCTACGTCTTCGATATTGCGGTCGACGCTTCGGGCAACGCCTGGGTCGCGGGCGGAACAAACAGTACTGACTTCCCCACAACGGGAGGATTTGACAGCACCTGCAACGGCGGCAGAGATGCGTATGTTGCATGCATATCAAAGGCCGGAGAACTCACCTATGGGACCTACCTGGGCGGAGCGGGGGGAGACTGTGCCATCGGAATTGATATAGACGCCTCCGGAAACGTATGGGTCGCGGGAAATACGTACTCGTCCGACTTTCCCACGGCGGGGGGATTCGACACAACGTTCAACGGCGTCACTGACGCGTTTGTGGCGAGAATAACGCCGGGCGGCGCCCTCGCCTATGCAACCTATCTTGGAGGAGAGAAGGACGATACCCTGAAAGGCCTTGCTTTGGACGCTGCAGGCAACGCATGGGTTGCCGGTTATACGACGTCTGACGACTTTCCTACGCCGGGGGGATTTCAAACGACTATAGACGGTCCTCTTGACGGATTTGTGGCGCGCGTAGCGTCGACAGGAGAGCTTGCCTATGGAACATACATCGGAGGAGGCGCCGAAGATATCGTCGACGGAATAGCCGTCAGCCCTTCCGGAGACATCTGGCTTACAGGCCACACAGCTTCCGCCAATTTTCCCACGCCTGATGGATTTGACAACACATATAACGGCACATTTGACTTTGACGGGTTCGTGGCACGCCTGACACAGGCGGGAGCACTCGTTTTTGGAAGCTACTTGGGCGGAGAGTACGGGGACTACCCGGACAAAGTCGCCGTTGACGCCTCAGGTAACGCGTGGGTCATGGGAGCCACTTCTTCGAATGACTTTCCCACACTGGACCCATTCTTTGAGATTTCAAACGACCCTTACGAGGACGTAAGTGACACGTTCGTGACGCGGATATCTCCGGCTGGAGAGCTGACATTTTCGACTTTTCTCGGCTTGATGGCATCCAACGGATACCAGGGACTGGACATCGACGGTAACGGAAACGTCTGGGTTGCGGGCAGAGCGGACTACCAATGCGATCCGCCAACACCAGGGGGCTTTGACACGACGTACAATGGGGGGTGGGTGAGCGGCAGAACGGGGGATGCTTTTATAATCAGGATATCGCCTGCGGGTATCGCGATAATGACAGGATCCCTTTCCGACGGTTTGATGGGCACCGCCTACAGCGAAACGCTCGAAGCCTCCGGCGGCGTGCCTCCTTACGTGTGGTCCCTTGCCTCAGGGAGTCTGCCTTCCGGTTTGTCTCTAGACACATCAGGCGTCATAAGCGGCACCCCCAGTTCCCACGGCACGGCGGACTTCACCGTGCGCGTGACTGACGACGCGTCTGCAAGCGCCACAAAGGCCCTTTCCATCACAATCGCTCCTCCGGCGCTTTCCGTTACCACCTCTTCGCTGCCGTCAGGCTCGCAAGGGACATTCTACTCGCAAAGTCTCTTTGCCACCGGCGGCGTCTCTCCGTACACATGGTCTCTTGCCTCAGGGAGTCTGCCTTCCGGGTTGTCTCTGGGCACATCAGGCGTCATCAGCGGAACTCCCAGTTCCTTCGGCACGGCAAGTTTCACCGTGCGCGTGACTGATACTCAGCCCGTAAACGCCACAAAGGCATTGTCCATAACGATTGCCGAGGCTGACCTTCAGGGTCCCTCCGTCTCATCTCTTGCCACGGTACCCTCGATGGTGCGCGAAGGGATAGACAGTAGTGTGCTCCTCACAGCCACAGCCAGTGACATTGCCAAGGGCAATTCCCCGATTGCCTCTGCGGAGTACCGCATAGGGGCTGGGACGTGGCATCTGATGCAGCCTGCAGACGGCAGTTTCAATTCACCTGTCGAGGGTATAAGCGCCACTCTGGATACAACCGGCTGGAGTTCAAACACGCTTCTATATGTCCGCGCCCAGGACACTGCCGGCAACTGGGGCACCGCCGCAAGTATCCTTGTGCCTGTCGTCGACGGTGTCGCCCCCGGCAGAGTCACAAACCTCAAGGCCGTCGCGACAAACGACTTCTCCGGCCTTGCCTTTACCGTTGCTGACTCTTCAGGCGAGGCCGTAGGCTCGCCCCTTGCCAATCTCACAGACTCCGCCCCCTATACATTCTGGCAGAGCCTCCCCACGCTTATACAGGAAGACGTCTTTGTCGCTCTGGACTTGGGCAGCGTCGAGGAAATAAGCGCAGTAGGCCTCATGCCTCCCCGCTCGAAGTACCTCTTCCCGACAGAGTTTCTGATAGAGACGTCAGAAGATGGCTCGGATTGGGACACAGTGGCTGTAATAGAAGGCCTCAGGCCCGTATCAGCCATGCTCTGGCAGTTTGAGCCAAGAGATGCTCGGTTTATAAGAATCTCCGGCCCCTCT
>CALMGO010000619.1 GCA_937863625.1 uncultured bacterium | reverse complement strand
TCAACGACAGAAGGGCATTTCGGTCCGTGGTTCTCCTGAAGCGGCGCCCCAGCCGTTTAGTGGCTGAAAATGTCGCGAAAAGGGCGCCTTCCAATTTACCGAACAGACGCCCGGGAAAAGAGATTCCGCGAGATTGACAGCGCTCCAAACCCGCATATCATAGTATTCACTCGGGCATGAAATGGGGAGGGACACACATGCGCATGCTCATCACTGTGGTCTTGGTCAGTCTTCTGCTTATCGGCTGCCGGACGACCGCGAATACGGATACCATCAAGTCCAAAATCATCGAAGGTACTACCACCCAGGCCGAGGTCAAGGCATTCATGGGCGAGCCCGGCGTCATGAGCCGTACCAGCGCCGGCGATGAAGTCTGGACCTATGAGAGCCAGTCGCGGAAAGCTTCTTTTGTCCTCGTCGTTGAGTTTGACTCCAACGGCGTGGTCAAATCCTACACTTACAGGTCATGCCGGTTCTAAAGGAGAATAGCGATGAGAAAGACGATAGTAGTCGCGCTGTGCTTCCTTGCGGCCGGATGTGCAACCGCTCCGACCGTCTCCCAGCGAAGAAGCATCGAAAGCCGTGAGTTCGAAGGTCATTTCGATCCTGCGTTCAGGGCCACCCTTGCCGTGCTTCAGGACAGGGGCATGATAATCGACCATACCGATTACCAGGCCGGTGTAATAAAGGCGACAAGCGGCATGAGCAAAAAGGAATCCCTCAACGCCACCATCACGATTGAGCAGTTTGGAACTAATACCGTCCGTGAGCGGATAGTCTTTGTCAGGCAGCGCGCCGACGGTGAATGCAAAATTGTCAACGACCCCAAAATGATGCGCGAAATCCACGAGCAGATCCAGCAGGAGATTTTTGCGAGGACCTCGTCTGCTAATCCCCCTCCGGCTTAGGGAATCCTGCTCGCGTCTCTCCGGTCTGGTTGGCGCTCCGCCGCTCGCGGTTTTTCACGCCGCCTTTGGAGCTCGTCCGCTTCCCCCTCGATGGCCTCAGGGGAGTTGGTCGCAGAGTTTCTCCCATTCGACAAGCATCTTGTCAATCTCGACCCTTAAAGCGCTGTATTCGTTGCCGAGCTTCGTGACGAGGTCGAGCTTGGAGTCCTGGCTGGCCGCTGATATCCCCTCCGAGAGGAGGACGAGGCTGTTCTCGGCGGCCTCGATGCGCTTTTCGAGTTCGTCGCGGCGGCGCTGGAGGCGCTTTAGTTCATTGGCCTGTCGGCGCGCCTGGCGGTAGTCGGCCTTGGCGTCGGGCACGGCGGAGGACTCCTCAACGGGGGCGGCGGCGCGGGCATCGCGCCAGTCGAGATAGCGATGCCATCCCCCGATTATGCGGTGGAGCGAGCCGGACTCGATAGCCCAGATGTGCGTCGCAACGGACTCTATGAGGTAGCGGTCGTGGCTCACGAAGATGATCGTGCCGTCAAAGTCGCGAAGCACGTCCTGCATGATTTCGGTCGACGGGATGTCGAGATGATTGGTAGGCTCGTCGAGGACGAGGAGATTCGCGCTCTGAACGACGAGACGCGCCAGCGCCACTCGAGAGCGCTGGCCGCCGGATATCTGTTCGATTCGCTTGTACACGTCGTCCCCGCTGATAAGTAAACTCCCCAGAAGCGACCTTGCGCGCTCAATCGTGAGGCCGCGCGTGGCGGACACGACCGCTTCGAGCACGGTCATCGACGGGTCGAGCTGGTTATGCGTCTGCGAGAGGTATCCCACTGCGACGTTGCCGCCCGGCCGCACCGAGCCTGCCACCGGCACAATCTCCCCGAGGAGCGTACGAATGAGTGTGGTCTTTCCTGAGCCGTTGGGCCCGACGATGGCGATGCGATCAGCGCGCTCGACTTCGAGATGCCCCGCATCGACAAGCGGATTTTGCTCGTCGTAGCCCACCACGAGCCCCTCGGCGCGAAACACGAGGTCACCGGCGCGCGGGACGCTGCGCAGGCTCAAATTTATCGTCTTGTGTTCTTTCGGGCGCTCCTGCGCCTCGTCGCGCATAAAACGCTCGAGCCGCGTCCGGCGCCCCTTGGCCTCGCGGCTTCGCTGCCCGGCGATGTGCTGGCGGATGAAGTCCTGCGTTTTTGCGATGTATTCCTGCTGCGCTTCCCATGTGCGCAGCCGCTCTTTGTGGCGCTCGCTGCGCTGCGTGACGTAGCCGCTGTACGGCGCGCGGTAGGTCTCGACCGAGCCGAACGCCACCTCCCACGTATGCGTGGTGACACGGTCGAGAAAGTACCGGTCGTGCGATACGACGAGTATGGCCCCGCCGAAAGAGCGAAGGAATGACTCCAGCCACTCGATTGACGCGACGTCGAGGTGATTGGTCGGCTCGTCAAGCATGAGGACGTTGGGATCCTTGAGCAAAAGCGTGGCCAGGTACGCGCGAGTTCGCTGTCCGCCGCTTAAGAGCGACAGCGGGCGGTCATACATTTCCCTGGGAAAGTCGAGGCCGGTGAGGACCTGGTCGATGCGGTTATGATACTCGAAGCCTCCCGCGGCCTCGAATTCATGCTGCACGGCCCCGTAGCGCTTGAGAAGAGCCTTGTCATCCGGCGCGGCGGACATCGCCGTCGCGAGGTCGTGGAGTTCGTCCTCCATGGCGCGAAGCGGCGCGAAAATGTCCAGGCACGCCTCATGGATGCTCGTATGCGCCAGCGCCGGCGGGTCCTGCGGGAGGTAGCCTATCGTCAGGCCGCGAGTGTGATGAACTTGCCCGAGCGTGCATTCTATCTGCCCCGCCAGTATGCGCAGCAGCGTCGTCTTGCCCTCGCCGTTGGGGCCGACGAGGCCTACGCGCTTGCCCGTGTCGACCTGAACCGACACGGCGCGCAGCACTTCCAACTCCCCGTACCGGTGGGTGACGTTTTCGGCTGTTATGAGGGACATCGTGAGATTTCCGGCAAATGGACCTGAATGCGCCTGAGACTAAACGCGTGACGAGGCGACAGGATGGAGGAATTGTACACAACCAGGCTGGAAATTCAACTGCCCTTGCGCCGCGGTGTGTAGAGATAGTCCTTCAAGAGCGCAGCGCCGAAGACAAGCCCGCTTATGCATGCGCCAGCTACGACCGCGTGCCGCGCAAGAGTTATCTCCACGTTGCCCGTCGAGGATAAGATCATCGGATTGCCGGTCCCGCCCCAGACGATTTTCCTCACGTAGGCCAGCCCCATCCCGACGATGAAGAATCCCGTTACGAGCGCCAGCGCCTTGTAACTTTTCATCCCTGCGGCAAGCGCATACTGCGTCAGCAGAAACACTATGCCGAACGGCACCGAAAATACCGGCACAAGCTCAGGCACCAGTACTGCGTGTGAATACCTGCCTGGGAACGTGAGGATGATAACCCCCAGCGATATGGCTACGAGCGTTCCGCCTATGAAGTTCGACGCAGTCCAGAGCGCGTCATAAATGGCGTCCGAAAGTGGAGGGGGTTCCTTCGACTCTGAGGGCGTCCGGCTGTTCATAAGAGTTCTCCCGACCGCGTGACAGGGGCACTCTATCAGAGACCGGCGAAAGAGTCAAGAAAAGCGGCCAAAAAAGCTCTTTCAAGTGCGCCTGGTCGGCGGTATATTCTGCGCGAGAGAGGGGCCGGCAGGGAGGGTGTCAGATGTTTCTCGAAAAGGTCAAATCCGAAGGTCTTGCGCATCTTTCATACATCGCAGGCGACGGCGGCGCGGCTGCGGTCATCGACCCGCGGCGCGACTGCCAGGTCTATGTCGATATCGCCCGGCGCGAAGGCGCGCGGATAACTCACATCTTTGAGACGCACCGCAACGAGGATTACGTATCCGGGGCCACGAACCTCGCCGCGCTTACGGAGGCAGGCGTGTACCACGGCGCCGAGCTCCCGTTTGCCTATGGCAGCACCGTCGACGAAGGCGACGCGTTCGACCTGGGCGACCTCAGGCTCACGGTCCTGAAGACTCCGGGGCACACGTTTGAGAGCATTTCAATCGTCCTTGCCGATACCGCGGCAAGCCCCGAAGCGGTCGCGGTCTTCACAGGCGATGCTCTCTTCGTCGGGGACGTCGGCAGGACGGACTTTTTCGAGGACAGGGAGAGGGAGGTCGC
>CALMGO010000618.1 GCA_937863625.1 uncultured bacterium | reverse complement strand
ACCGACGACAGCCACAAGATGGAACATGATTTCGGCAGAGGCTGGACGTGGGTGAACGCCGAGAAGACGCGGAAAAACATTCTGGATGCCATCGTCCGCGGAGACTGCTATGCATCGGGCGGACCGCGGATAGAAAACATATTCGTCGACGAGACGTCGATAAGGCTTCACACGACAAGCGCGAAATATGTGAAGTTTGCGAGCCGCGAAGGCGTCGTCAAGAAGTGGGTCGAGGGTAAGAATATCAAGAAGGCCACATACGAGCCGACAGGCGACGAGGGGTACGTGCGGGCCGAGGTTCACGCGCATGACGGCACGGTGGCGTGGACCAACCCGTTTTTTATCGAGGAGTGAAACGCAGACGCGAGCATGCCGTTAGTCCGGGAGGGACGAGATGCTTTACGCGGTAATCATGGCGGGCGGCTGGGGGACGAGGCTATGGCCGCTTAGCCGGAAACGCAGCCCCAAGCAGACGATTGAACTCGCGGGGGGCAAGAGTCTCTTTCAGATGACGCTGGAACGGCTGGAGGGCCTCGTCGAGCGGGAGCGCACCTTTGTAATCACAAACGAAGAGATGATAGTGATGCTCAGTGCGCAGGCGCCGTCTCTGCCGCGCGAAAATATCATCGGCGAACCCTTTGGGCGCGACAGCGCGGCGGCGGCGCTTCTGGGCGCGGCTATTGCCCATGAGCGGGATAAAGACGCGGTGGTATTCACCGCGGCGGCGGACCATCTCATATCGCCTGTGGAGACATTTCGAAATGCGGTCAAGAAGGCCGCGGCCATCGCCGAGGCGCGCCGGGCGCTCGTGACATTCGGCATACCTGCGTCGCATGCATCGACGGCATACGGCTACATCGAAAAGGGAGAGGCCGTCGGCGGAACGCAAGGAGCGTTTGTGGTGAAGAAATTTCACGAGAAGCCGGACCGCGAGACCGCCGAACGCTACGTCGAGGGAGGGGCGCATTTCTGGAACAGCGGGATGTTCGTATGGCGGGCGGATGCGGCGCTGGCGGAGGCGGAGCAAAACGCCGGGGCGCACTATCGGGCGATAGCACCGCTGGGCGCGGCATTCGGGAAGGACGGCTTTGAGAACGCGCTCAGGCGGGCGTACGAGAAAATAGAAAAGATATCCATAGACTACGCGATAATGGAGAAGGCGAAAAACGTCGTCGTGGTGGAGGCGGATTTCGGCTGGAACGACGTGGGGTCGCCGGTGGCGCTGTCAGGCAGTATGCCGGCGGATGACGCGGGAAACATAACGGTCGGGATGGCGCAAGTGATTGATTCGAAGGGATGCGTCGTCATGGGGGCGACGGACAGGCTGGTGGCGGTCTTCGGCTGCAAAGGGATGGTGGTGGTGCAGGCGGGGGATGCGACGCTTGTATGCCCGGCGGAACGGACCGACGATCTCAAGAAACTCATCGCGCGTTTGGAAGAAAACGACGAGACGGCGAAATTCCTATAGGCGGATGATGCGGATACTGGGCGTAGACTACGGGGAAAAGCGCACGGGGCTGGCGATAAGCGACGTGGGCGAGCTTATCGCGCGGCCGCTCGAAACGGTCGAGGCCTCCAGCGAAAAGAAAGCCGTAGATCGGATAGCGGACGTATGCCGCGAGCAGGAGGCAGGCAGGATAGTCGTGGGACTGCCGCGAAACATGGATGGAACGATCGGGCCGAAAGCGCAGGCGGCGCTCGCATTTCGACAGGCGCTGGCCGAAGCAACTGACGTCGAAGTCGTGACGTGGGACGAGAGACTTTCGACGGTGCGGGCGGAGCGGGCGCTTAGAGAAACGCAACTGTCGCGAAAGAAACGGCAGTTTCACGTTAACGCAGTTGCGGCACAGATGATTTTGCAGGCATACCTGGACTGGCAGCGCAGCCAGGCGCAAAAGACGCAGGAATAGGGCGCAAATGGCCCTTTTCGGTGCAAGAACGGGCTCATACCTGGGTGTCGAAGCTGATTTAGTTGTGGCAGATTTGCCTTTCGGCCGAAATTGTGTCATAATCAGATAACATTCCGGGAAATCCATGCTGTCTCGCAGGGTGGTACACGTCACAG
>CALMGO010000617.1 GCA_937863625.1 uncultured bacterium | reverse complement strand
GGCGCCTCGGCGACAGCCGCGATCCTGGATGAATATCGCAGACGCCTGGCGGCCGAGTAGGGAGGCACTACCTGATTCCAGCCGCGTGGCGACGGGCCGGGAGGAGATGCGGCCCCGTCTTTCCGACCATTTCTACTTGCTGAGCAAATGAAAGTGGGCAGAGTCCCGACACGTTGGGACGGTCTCCTGCTCACCTGATCTCCTGTTCATCTTCCTGAGGGGGGCGGACATGGCCTTCATGTTCGAGAAACTCCGTCTATGCCATAAACATGGGGACTTCTTGGGCCGCATCTGTGAACTCAGCAGGTCCTTTCCTCACGAGGTCGGCCCTGCGTCATTGTGCCCGACGTGAAACAACATACAATGTTTACAACGCTTTTAGCGCAGTTTTGAGTTTCTGCTGAAGTGCGCGGCCGGGCAACTTATACCATTCTCTATTCCACAGGACAGCCGACATGATTGGGAAAAGAGCCTTCGTGCCGTTTGCTCTCGGTGCCATAAGACCGACAGGATGGCTCGCCGGCCAACTCCACCTCCAGGCCGACGGCCTCTGCGGCCACCTTCATGAATTCTGGCCGGACGTCAAGGACAGCGCGTGGTTCGGAGGAAGCGCCGAAGGCTGGGAACGCGCCCCCTACTGGCTGGACGGCGCGGTCCCCCTGGCCTGGCTCATCGACGACGCGCGCCTCAAGAGCGCTGTCACCGCGTATATTGACCACATCCTGACTGACCAGCACAAAGGCGGTTGGCTCGGTCCGCGCCAGGACGACGTCAAGAAACAGGATATCTGGTCGCTGTTTCTCATTTGCAAGCCGCTCATGCAATATGCCGACGCGACCGGTGACCCGCGCGTGGCGCCTGCCATCGAGCGCTGCCTGCGTGCGATTGACCGGCACATCGACTCGGCGCCACTTTTCAACTGGGCGGCCTTCAGATGGTTCGAGGCGCTTTTGCCCATTTTCTGGCTATATGATAAGACCCCCCAATCGTGGCTCCTGGCCCTCGCGCGAAAACTCCACGCCCAGGGCTTTGACTACGCGGCATTCTTCGAGAAGTGGCCGCTCACGAAACGAACACAAAAGGGCCAGTGGAGTTTCATGAGCCACGTCGTTAATAACGCCATGGCCCTTAAGGCAGGTGCTCTCTGGTGGCGGTGCACCCGGCGCAGGAAAGACCTCGCCGCCTCGTACCGCATGATCGAGAAGCTCGACAAATATCACGGAACGGCTGTTGGCGTCTTTTCAGGCGACGAGTGCCTCGCCGGCGGCAGCCCTCTGCAGGGAGTCGAGCTATGCGCGGTTGTCGAGTACATGTTTTCCCTGGAGGTGCTCGTCGCGACAACCGGCGACGCGGTTCTCGCAGACGCCCTCGAGGAAATTACCTTTAACGCCCTGCCTGCGACCTTGACGACCGACATGTGGGCCCACCAGTACGACCAGCAGATTAACCAGATCGAATGCAGCGTCCGCGAGCGGCCATGGACCACCAATGCCGCTGATTCCAACATCTTCGGCCTCGAGCCCAACTACGGCTGCTGCACCGCGAATTTCGGCCAGGGCTGGCCCAAGTTCGCAAGCCACCTCTGGATGCGCTCCGCCGACGGCATCGCAGCAGTATCCCTCGCCCCCAGTATATTGCGCACAGAGGTAAGCGGCACGGCCGTCACTTTGGAAATGGCCACCGAGTATCCGTTCCGGGAAACTGTTGAGTTCGATATCGACGTTGATGCCCCCGTAATGTTTCCCTTGAGCATTCGCGTACCCGGCTGGGCAGAGGGAGCCCGCCTGCTGGACATGGCGGATGGACGAGAGACGCCGCTCGCCCCCGGGGCATTCCATACGATTGCGCGGACGTGGACAGGTAAGAGCCGCCTCACGTTGCAGTTGCCCATGGTTGCGCGTCTCTGCGAGAGAGGTAATGGAGCCGTCGCCGTAAAGCGCGGTCCGCTTGTGTACGCGCTTGCCATCGGCGAGAGTTGGAAACGCATCCATGAGAACGAGCCGCTTCGAGATCTCCCGCATGCCGACTGGGAGGTTCATCCGACCACGCCGTGGAACTACGCGCTCGATATGGAGCACCCTGAGCAGGACCTGGTCTTCGAAGAGCGCCCCGTGGGAAAGACGCCCTTTTCTCCCGACGGCGCTCCGGTGTCATGCAGGGCAAAAGCCAGGCGGGTACCCGGTTGGAGCGAAGAGAACGGTTCAGCCGGAACGACGCCTTTGAGCCCGTTGGCAACAGGCGAGCCCGTCGAGACGGTGACGCTCATCCCGTACGGCTGCACCAATCTTCGCATAACTGAGTTCCCCTTATCCACCGCTGAACTAACCTGATTTCATCCCTGATGTCATCCTGCGCTGGCGTTCAGGCCATGCGCACTTGCGCGGGGCTGCCCGGGGGATACGATAGGAATGACCATCCGCCGGCCGCAGGCCGCGCGGCTCACCCAGCAACACCGTCATGAAGGGAAGGTTTGTCCATGGCCCTCTTAATTGCGCTCGTCGTGCTTACGCTGTCTCTCACCGCCTGTGGCGCTGAGGCAGTCGCGCAAGGTGTGCCCATAATCGTGGAAAATCCACAGGGCGCACCCGCAGGCCGCGTGCCCCTCTCGGCAGGCGTCCCCTTTGCGCGCAAAGCGCTGCTCGACCCGTCAATCCTGACCCTCGCCGACAATGCGGGCGCCTCCGTGCCGCTTCAAACGCAGGTTCTTTCCCGGTGGCCCGATGGCTCATGCCGCTGGGTCCTGCTGGACTTTCAGGCGGACATGGGTCCGGATTCGAAGCCGCAGCTTATGCTCAGAGCCCAGGGGCCCAACCCCGCGCCCGCTGAAGCCGCCAGTGCTGTCATGGACGATTCCGGCGTCGTTCTCTCCAACGGCCGCGTTACATTCAAGATAACCAAAGGCGCTTCGCGCGGCGTGCTCTCGGCCGGCGGAGCGTCCGTCGAGATACTAAGCGAAGTCGAAATCGGCAGAGGCGACAAACGCATAACTTCCACCACCGTCGCCGACGCCTTGGAGGTTTACGCCGAAGGGCCGCTTCGCGCGGCCGTCGCCGTTTACGGCAGGCGCATTTACTCTGACGGGCTCGAGGGGCCGTTTTCGCAGCGCATAGAGATGTATGCAGGCTCGTCTTTCGTAAAGGTCGAAGACACGTTCGTATATGCGCATCTGCCCGGCACGCATGCCGCCCCGCAAAACCCCCTGTCGCTCTGGCGTCTGCGCGCCGCCGGGGTGAAGGGCGAGGCGAAACTTGCGGTGATGCCTTTTATCGACGATGAGGAAGCGGACGGCCTCGCTGTCGCCTCAGATTCGGTGGCCTTCTGGGGCGCGGATAAGCCTTTCGACCTGTCGCGTCATACCGATGAGGAGCTCTTCGGCGAGGATACGCCGGGCATAGCCCTCGGTCTCGGCAAGTCCTGCGCCGCGCTCTTTTCTCTCGAAACCGAGCCCTCCGCGTCTGACGTGCGGCCAGTCAGGAGTGCTTTCGCGCATACGACTCCCGCCGTCTATGCCGCAAGCGGCGCGCTGCCCGGTTTCGCAGCGAAAGAACCCGGCAGGTTCGAGGCCGCCGAGGAAGGCATGCGCCAGATACTCGGCTTCTGGATGTGGTTTCAGGATAACGACCCGAAGGGCCTCTGGGGGCGCGGCCCCTGGCACGGGATCTTTGACTGGGGCGACTGGCAGACGCGATACAGCGACGTCAACGGCAAGCCCACCGGCTGGCAGTATCTCGAAGGCCGCTATGGTTGGGACTGCAACGAGATGGACACGACGCTCATGCTGTGGAACGCCTTTCTGCATACGGGCGAGAGCGGTTACTGGCGCGCAGCCGTTGCCATGAGCCGCCACATGATGGACGTCGACATGATAAACGTCGACTACCGCAAATACGATTTGCCCGAATACGTCTATGACCCTCATTCATACGGAGCGCCTTGGAAAGAGGGGCGCGACCGGCTCTTTGATATAAATACCATAGGAATGGGCCGCAGGCACAACGTGCAGCACTGGGGCAACGGCGTCGGCGACACCCGCCACACCTGGAACGGCGGGGTAATCATGTACTATTACACGACGGGCAACCGGCGCGCTTACGATGCTGCGATCGCAATGGCCGATATGCACATGCAGCGCATCTGGGGATACGCGTGCGGCGAATACACGCTTTCCATGTGGTGCCTTTACAACGCATGGCAATTGACCGGAGAGAAGAAATACATCGAGGAATTTAAGTACCGACTCGGGGTAATCCGCGAGCTGCAGTTTCCGGACGGCTCCATCCCCGAGCACCTCGATTTTGACAAGAAGACGGCGTACCCGGAGGTCGATGAGCGCGGCGGAGGCGGCGGCCTCGCTTTTGACTACATCTCGAACGCTCTCGCGGACTACCATGCCGATACAGCCGACCCTGTCGCGCGGCAGGTCCTTCTCGGCCTATGCGATCTCCTCGCGCGCGCGCCAATCCGTTATGGCGATACGTACCAGGATATAAACTACTTCAGGGGCTTTGCGTGGGCATGGCGTGAGACGAAGGACGAACGTTACCTGGAGCGCCTGAAGTACTGGCTCTCTTCCATGGAGGCCGCGCCCCTGGCCAAAGGGCCGGGGACCGAAAAGGAATGGGTCGATTCGACATACGAACTTTTGCGGCAGCAGGCATGGCGTATCAGGCACATCGGCCCAGGGGTAAGGATGATGCCCTATGCGCTATACGTTATGCCACGCGAGGAAGACAAGCGCGAATGAAGTCCTGCATAGATTAGGCATGGACTATGGGCACAGTACTGATTTCCAAACGGCGCCGTCACAAGTCATTACGCGCTAATAAGATACGACATGTTAACTGATATTATGTCCCTGATTTCCCCGTATCACGCGCTCTCCAGCAGAGCGGGGATGAGTAGCCGGAAATGCTGCGGCAGGTAGCCGAAGTAGACGGCCGTGATGAGGTTGCCGTCGCGAACGGCGCGTCCGTCATTGCTGACGTTGTCGGCGAGGCCTTCGGGGCAGGCAACGTACTCGCCGCCTGCGTTGATGACGTCGATGGCCATATCCTCGGGGCACGTCAGCCTGCGTCCGCGGAGCACTCCCGCCGAGACGAGCATCCACTGGGCATGGCAGATGGCCGCGACTATCGTGCCAGCCGCCATCGCGCGCCGCACGATCGCGAGCGCCCCCTTGTGCGCGCGAAGCGTCAGCGGGCCGAATATGCCGCCCGGCAGGTACAGGCAGTCCATCGCCATGTCGACGACCTCGTCGATGGTGTGCGTGATTTCAACCGGCAGC
Source organism: uncultured bacterium (assembly GCA_937863625.1). Taxonomy (GTDB): domain Bacteria; phylum Planctomycetota; class DG-23; order SLPQ01; family SLPQ01; genus CALMGO01. The sequence continues at coordinate 5,444 of CALMGO010000617.1, read as the reverse complement.
CCGTCCATGCCGTGACGCCCCTCGCCGAGCACCGTCCCCTTGGCCGGGCCCGCCACCACGACCCGTGCCCCTTCTTCGCGGAAACGGTAGTAGGGGTACCAGAATTCATGGTCGTGGACGCCTTCAGCCACAAGCATCAACACGGTCTTTCCGGCGAGTCTCATCTCATATGGCACAGGGGCACTCCTTTTTGTAAGTCATTCCCGGATGGGCTTGCGGCATCACTATGCACGCTCCGGCAGTATGTGATCGAGTCCGAAGCATAGGGCGCGCGGCGCATTTTGTCAAGGCCGGGAACTGCACGCTGTTTTTTCTCTTTTTTCGCGATATACTCCCCGATTACGCAGGAGTGAGTATGCTGCATTGTGACAATGACCCAGTGACAGTGAGGCCGAGATGGATGGTAACAGCGTGTGCTATAAGGTGTTTCGCGCCTGGGGGGTCACGCCTTGGGAAGATCTCTTCGACGAGGTCGCCGCATTTGCCTCGGAGATTGGCCCATACCGGCTGATCGGGATCAGTCACTCTGCAGGGGAGGGGGACAGCGGCGCCGCCACTGTGTGGTATTGGCGCGAGCCTGTCAAGTGAGTGCCTGTGTCACCATGAAGGGATGCTTGACGAAGCGCGTTTGCCATGGTCCTGCGACGAGTGCCGCAAGGATTGAAAACCCACAGCCCGTCCGTTATACTGGCGCCCCGCGTCGAAGTGGCGCGACGTTTGCCGCACAGTTGGCCAAAGGAGAGTTCCATGCCCGGAATAGACGTCTCCGCCGCGCCGGCGGCACTCGACTCCTCCACGCCGCGCAAGTTTGAGACAGTCATCGTCCTTGCCTTCTCGGTCGCTGTCGCGCTTGTCGTGCGAACGTGGGCGCTGTCGCTGCGAGGCGTCGTGGACTGGGACGAGACTTACTATTACATACTTGGCCGCAACCTCGTTACCGGCCGCGGCTACACCTTGAACGGTCTCTCCCACACTGCATTTCCGCCTCTGTACCCCCTTTTCGTGGGACTGGCAAGCCTCGTCACCTCCGGCATTTCCACCGCCACTTCGTACGTGTCCGCCGTAGCAGGGGCGTTCCTGCCGATACCGGTGTATTTCCTCGCCCGCGATGTGCACGGCAGGCGCGCTGGCATCTTTGCCGCGGGAGCTGTTGCGCTCTGGCCGGTCCTCTTTTATTTCGCTCCATATTCGGCGGGCACCATCACCTACGCGCATGCGATGTACTTCGGCTCCGAGCCGCTATACGTTACTCTCATCGCTTCAGGCTTCCTCTTCATCTGGCTTTTTTCCAGGTACGAGGGATGGCGCAACGCGCTCCTCGCCGGTGCCTTCTTCGGCCTCGCAAGCCTCGTACGCTCCGAAGGCCCGGTTGTCTTTGCAGTTCTCTTTGTGTGGCTCGCCGTCATCCTCGCCGTCCGCCGCCGGCTCTGGAAGCGAAAAGCGTTCCTCCAGTTTGCTGCCATAGCTTTCGCGATGGTAGTCGTCTTTTCCCCCTTCCTCATCCATGTAAAAGCCGCCACTGGCCGATGGACCCTCGGCGCAAAGCTCGGCAATAACGCCCGCATTCGCGACACCCTCTGGAAGTGGGTCGTCCTCGATCAGCCGGGCGACTTCCTCGACAGGCACTACGCGCTCGGCTCCGATGGCGAATGGATGCAGGACTCATACTGGGGCGAAAGCCCCTCCCACCGTGAGGCCAATGCCGCACAGGAATCCGTCGCGAGCGGCTTCGCGCTCGTTGCCCACCCCGACTGGCGATGGCTTCCCATCTGGACAAAGATGTTCTACAAGGGGCCGCTGCCTCTGGCGCCCTGGTATGCGTGGGTTTTCATAATCGGCGGACTTGCGTTCCCGTAGTGGCGCGGCGTGCGCCTTGTCTGGTGGTCGTTTGTGCTGACCAATGCCGCCGGGATGGCCCTGATAGCGGTGTCTCTCTACGCGCTGCCGCGGCATGAACTCCCGCTTCTCGCTCTCCTCGCGGTGCCCCTGGCCAAAGGCCTCGACGGCGCTGCCTCTCTCCTCCGCCGTGCTCTTTCGCGTGTCCCCGCCGCCGTGTCGATTCCTGTGTCCGTACTGCCCGCAGCAGTGGTGCTTGTAGCGTTCGCGTGCCAGGGGTATGCTTTGAACGCCGCGTCGGCCGTCGTCATCGGCTCTGCCGACTTCCAGGCCGTGCTCGACCAGCAGGACGACCTCGTCGAGCGCCTCAGGATGACTGCGCCGCCCGGCGCCACTCTTATGGTCAATGACCCCTGGATAGCCGTCGATGCAGGCCTCGATTGGCGTGTCGTGCCAACCGCATCGTCGGTACAGATCATTCACTACGCAGCTGCACGGCAGATTCACTACGGCCTTTTCCAGCCGGCACAAATCGCCCGCATGGGCGACAGCCGGCCGCTTCAGCCATATTACGTCTGCCCGGTCGACGTCGGCGGTATGCGTTATTTTTTCTTCGACTTCTCGAGCCCCTACGGCGGATGATTCCTGAGGCTGGCGCCGCCGGAGGACAAATTCGCGACACGGAGAAATTCAGGCCGTGCAACGCTTCAACCCCCTGTTCGGCCGTCATTACTCCGCGCGTACGCCCTCGATTATCTTGAAGGGAGCGGCGGTGGGGATGATTTTCGTCAGCCTGAAGCCTGCCGCCGACAGCAGCGCGCGATACTCGGCCTCGGTGCGCTCCCTCCCGCCGGTAATGGCGAGCATCTGCACGTCGACGAGGATCGTAGACGGGTCGTCGGCCGCGCGCTCCGGCATGACGCGCTCGACCAAAAGCAGCCTGCCTTCGGCATTCAAAGCGGCGCGGCAGTTGGCCAGTATCACCAGGCTCTTTTCGTCATCCCAGTCATGGATGACACTTTTGAGGACATGCACATCCGCGCCGTCAGGCACGCCGGCGAAGAAGTCTCCCGAAACGCACCGACAGCGTGCTGCGACGCCTTCTCCCTCCAGATACCTGTGAGCCTTTTCGATGACATGCGGCGTGTCGAGGAGAATCCCCGATGTCTTAGGGCAGGCATTGAGGATGGCGGCCAGAAGCGCCCCCTGTCCGCCGCCGACGTCGGCAATGGCGCCGAATTGCGAGAAATCATACGCCGCCACAATCGCGGCCCCGGCGCGCGCCGTCTCCTGGGCGAGGTCCGAGTTAAATTGCTCGCTCAGCTCGGGATGCATTTCCCGATGCTCCCACTGACTCATACCAAAGACACGGTCAAACGCCTTCTCCCCCGTCAAAACGCTGTGAAGAAGGCCTCCCCATGCGCCGAGGTATTCTTCTCCACAGATGATGGCCATTGCCCGAAGCGAGCCGGGCGCATCAGCGCGTAGCAACACGCCGGATGAGCTCATCGAAAAGCGCCCGTCATCATCCTCCCGGCATACGCCGAGAACCACCAGGGCCCGCAGAATGCGGTGGAGAGCGGACGGATGAGCGCCGACCGACCGCGCCAGGTCGCTGCTCTCCCGTGAGCCGCCCGCCAGAAGGTCCGCCAGACCGAGTTTGGCCGCGACGTACACGAGCGCGGTGTTCTGGTAACCGTTGAGGAGGGCAAAGAGCGCCTGCCCATTTTCCTTCGCCCTTGCATCCTGCGATTTGTCTTTCGGATTCATCTTTGCCGACACCTTTGGAATATGTCAGTTGTCTGAAATCGGCCTGATCAAGCTTTCGAAGAGCGCCTCAACACAATCGTAGGACACTGCTCGCCCAGTTCGTAGGATGGCACAAGCAGCCGGTGCACCTCGAACCCCCCCCGTCCGCCGCAGAAAAGCTCCTTCACCTCATCGAGCGTCGCGAAGTAGTACCTGGCTTTAGAATCCCTGTACGTGTTGATGGCGAGTGTGTGCTCCACCGGCCACCCCGTTCTATCCGCCAAGGCCTCAATACCGCCAGCCGCGTCATGGACCGCGCGCCACACTGTTGCCAACGACACTCCCTCTGAAGCGCTCCCGGCCAGTGCCATCCAGAGGCGAAACTTGAGAACGTTGAGATTGGGGACCTTCCCCGCGAAAAGGTCATCGATAACAGCGTCGGGTGATTCGCGGCGCTCTCCCGGCAAAAAGAGGCGGAAAACGCAAAGCCCCCCTTCCGCGATGATGCCGCGCAGGATATCGACGAGCCGTTGTTGTTCCTTGCGGTAGGGCAGGAGGTGCAGACCTCCATCGCACAGTACGATGTCACGCGAGCCCCGTGGCAGCGCCAGGTCCAACCACTCTGTGTACAGGACTGCATCCTTCGGTCCCGGCCACACAGATTCGATCATGGCGGGAGTATGGTCGGCCGCGATAAAGTCCGTCCCCTCCGGCCACGGCATGTGAAAAAGTTCAGGGGTCACGCCGAGTAGAAGCACCCTCGGAGCAGCCCGGCCATCGCTCCATTCCCGCACGGCCTTTGCGCACAGTTCAACGTCCTCGGCTGCGGGCCTGAGCGGCGGCCCGATGTGACGCCACTGCCTGGCGACCTCCCGCCAGTGACCTGGTCGTGCGCGTTCAGACTCGCTGTCGGTTCCTTCAGGCGACGTGTTCATGGACAAAATCTCCGTCTCTCCACATTCTTCACCAGCAGATCTCCCCGGTGCAGGCGGGCCATGCGCGATTGTAACGGCACCGAGACCGCATGACAAGTGCCCCTGCTTCCAGCGCGTTCCTAGTTTGCCTGTCAGGCTATCCACTTCCGAGAGTCGCTTGACTATTGCGAATACAGCTCCCGCACGATAACATCGCACCTGTGCCGGCACGGAGCCGTACGCGAAAGGACCTGAAATGCCTCGCTCGTGCGACATGGAAGACTCACGCGAGTACCCGCTCACGCCCCTCCAGCAGGGTATGGTTTATCACAGTCTCATGTTTCCGCGTTCGGGGGCGTACATCCAGCAACTCGTTGGTGACCTGTACGAGCATCTGGATGTGCCGCGCTTCAAAGAAGCCTGGCAGAATACGGCAGCGTTGCACCCGGTTTTGAGGACGCGTTTTCACCAGGACGCCGGCGGGGACTTCTCCCAATACGTGGCAAATGACGCTGAGTTCGAATGGGCCGAAGAAGACTGGTCGCACCTTGGCTGCTACGATTGTGACGCGATGTGGCAGAGATACCTTGCAGAGGATCGGTCGAGAGGGTTCGACCTTTCGGACACTCCGCTCATGCGGTTGGCTCTCGTACGGATGCCCCATAATGACAATTGCTTTCTCTGGACGTACCACCACGCGCTTCTGGACGGACGCTCGCAGTTCCGCGTTTTGAAGGACTTGTTCGGCTTCTATGACGCCCTCATCGAAGGCGGAGAGTATCAGGCAGAAGATTCTCCCGCGTTCCGTGAGCACGTGCTCTGGCTCGGACGGCAGGACAAGGAGCCGGCCAGACAGTTCTGGCGGGAGTCGCTTAAAGGTTTCGAGGCCGCTACTCAGGTTACCGTGGCCTTGCCGGGCGATGATGCGGAGTCGTGCGTTGATGA
>CALMGO010000616.1 GCA_937863625.1 uncultured bacterium | reverse complement strand
GACGCCGATGCCAGGGAGCCCGAGGCGGCCGAGGCGGCCTATGGCTTCCTGACCGACGGCATAAGCGCCGGCGCCACTCAGGAGCAGGACCCTGCCGACGCCCTCGCCGCGACCCGCGAGTTCGCTTTTGACGCCCTCGAAAAGGCGCGAAATTCCCGATCCGGCAAGGCGCGCCTCCTCGGGCAGGACCCCAACATCATCTCCGGATACATTACCGCCATAAGTCGCGCTGCCGACGCGAAACTTACAACGACGATTAACTCCGGCGACAGCCCCCTCAGGCAGGCGGTGGCAAACGTCAGCGACCCTGCCAATAATCTCTTCGTTGTAGTGGGCGTCGGCCGGGGGCCGTACAAGTACACGACGGGTGAATACGGCGAGATGGCTCGGATAGCGCAGGCGAGCTACAGTGACGCCTACGCTGACGTATACGTTGACGGACAATACGCCGGTCGGGCGCGGACGGTCGAGGACATTTACTACCAGGCGTCAACGCGCGGCAGCCGCCGGATGGACGGCATACTCGCCGGCAAGGCCGTATTCAAAGGCGTGACGGAGATCGGCGCCGCGATTGCGCTTTCCCAGGCGGCCACCGCCGACTCCGAAAAAGAACGCCGTAACTCGCTCATAGTAGGCGCGTCGCTTCTCGCGCTGTCGCTTATGACGCAGGCCGAGGCGGATACGCGTTCGTGGGAGACGCTGCCGGACCGGATAGATATGCTTGCCGTCAAGGCTCCCGCCGGGACGCACGCTGTGGAGGTGAGGTTTGCCGGCGGCGCGACCCGCACGTTTGAAGGCGTCGAAACGGCGGCAGGGCGCCCGACCGTTGTTTACGCGAGATCAGGCGGACAAGGCGCATGGAGCTGCCCGCAAGCAGGATCAAACTGACAATACACGACAAGGCGGATTTGAAAGGAGAAACGCAATGAGAATGACGGCGGTAGCATTGGCGCTGATACTCGTATCAGTGGCCGGTTGCGGACGCGGGCCGTACCAGGCGAGTACTTACAAGGATGGTACGACGTCGCTTGAGCATTCGGAGAAACTCATATTGGCGGATAACATTGCCGGCAAGGTGAGGCTTGTGGACTCGCGAAGCATCGTCCTCGAGGACGGCAGGCTTGAGGCCTACGCGGAAATCGAAAATAAGACGAGCAAGAACCTCGTCGTCCAGATTCAGACCCAGTTCAAGGATGCCATGGGCACGCTCACCGAGGACGAGAGCAACTGGCAGACCATCGTGATGCCGCCCCACAGCTCCACCGGATACAGGCAGACTTCCTTTAACGACAAGGCCAAGGATTACATCATCAGGGTCAAGCTCGAAAAGGAACACTGACAACCCGTAGCGTAGACCCTCATGAGCAGCGTTTGGTTCGCCAGGGGGGAGATTAGCTGACGATACCCGCCGCCGGCTGGCTCCTGCGGCGGGTTTCTTTTCGGGAAATCGAGGCACAGGACAGATGAAGACAAAGGCGAAAAAGGGTCTGACGGCGCTTGTGTTGGGCGGAGGGGCCGCGCGCGGCATGGCGCATATCGGAGTCCTGGAGGTCTTTGAAAAGGCCGGGCTCGAGTTCGATATGATTGTCGGCACGAGCATGGGCGCGCTTGTCGGAGGCCTCTATGCTGCGGGTGCGCAGTTGGAGGAGATAGAGCGCGCGATAGTGGACATGCCGTGGAAACGGGTGGTGTCATATTTCCGGCTCAACTTGAAAGGCGGAGGACTCGTCGACGGCAAGGCCGTCGTTAAGGCGCTGGAGACGATACTCGCCGACACGAAGATAGAAGACTTCCCCGTTCGCTTCGCCGCCGTGTCGGTCGACGTTCGCACCGGCGAGAGAGTGGTGCTTCAGACCGGCAGCGCGGTCACCGCGATAAGGGCGTCGATAAGCGTGCCGGGCGCGTTCATGCCCGTGATGGACGGCGGCAGGGCGCTTGTGGACGGCGGAGTCATGGAGCCTGTGCCCGCCCCCACTGCGCGCGAACTCGGCGCGACCTGCGTCATCGCCGTTAACGTCCTCGACCATCCCGCCAAGAGGCACCTGACGGGCAAATGGGCGCACCATGCCGAGAGGAAGGATAGGGATGCCCCCTCGCGCCGGACGGCGGCAAGTAGGGGCCAGTGGCGTGACAAGATCCTCGCCTTCACTCAGAAGATCGCTCACAAGCGCCGCGAGAGGCGCGCGAAAAAGGGCACGGGCCCCTGGCTTGGCAGTGTCCTGTGGAATTCAATGCGCATAATCCAGTACAGCCTGAGCGAATACCAGATGCGAGAGGCCGATGTCGTTGTGGAGCCTGACCTCGGCGACGTCCTCCCGAGTGAGTTCTACCGCGGTAAGGAGTGCATCGAGGCCGGCCGCAAGGCCGCCCGCCAAGCCCTCCCCGATGTGCTGAAAGCCCTCGGCAAAGCCTGACTCTCCCAACACGCCAGGAAAACCGGGGACTGGCACTGAACTTTCCGAACACCCCGGGGAAACTATTTATAGTGTCCCCCTACCTTACACGTGTGCCATGTTTACCCGCCTCTGCGGAACGTCCCGACCAGTCGGGGGCGGGAGTCGGGGGCGGACCGTCTTTCCCTCCCTCCTCGATTTTACTCGCCGGAACGGAACGTGCCGACTTTTACCCGCCTTTGGTGGGCGTCGGGAGTCTCCAGTCTATCTCACTCATCATTGCCTTTTCCTTCACCCTTGCCCCGTCTTGCCCTGCATTTCCTGGCGTTTTCCTCGGCACAAAGGGGGCGTCGCTCAGATTAGGCGAAAATCACCTGTACCGGGGGGTCGCCGTTGCCGATAGACTTATAATCAGTTCAGGAAAGTGCTTGGCAGTCAGGGAATTCCAGCGGCGGCGGGTCCTGCATGGGTGTCGTACGCGCATTGACTGCGAGCGCTTTTTTTTTGCCTGTTGTCCGTTGTGCGCGACACGGCCGGGCGCATGATCAGGGGGTTTTTGATAATGTCGATCGCAAGGGGTGAATTAGCCGGGTACGTCCAGCTTGACATCAACCTCCTCCAGGCGGATACGACCGCCGGGTTTGATATTTATATCTGGCCTGAGCACAGTCCCGTTCCCGTGCTCTACCACGCCGGCACAGCGCGCCTCGACGACGACCATCGCGTGCGGCTTGAAGAAGCCGGCACCACGGACGTCTACATCAAGGACGAGAGCGAGGCGTCTCTTCATGAGTACGTCGAGATGCACCTCGATAAGATAATCGCCGACGATAGGATACCGACCGGCGAAAAGGCGAAGATTCTCTACGATGCCTCGCTCAGGATGGCTGAGGAAGTGCTCGACCAGCCGGAGACGCATGAAAACCTTAAGCGTAGCGAAACTCTCGTTCGCAACACGATAAGCTACGTCCTTCTCGGTAAGGATGCATTTCACAAACTGCTCGCGCTCAAGGCCTACGACTACCGAACCTACACGCACAGTGTGAATGTCTGCGCGATAGGTCTTTCACTCGCGGAACGGCTGGGCTTCTCCAGCGAAGAAGAACTCATGGCCTTCGGAGTGGGCGCGATATTCCACGACGTCGGCAAAACAAGGATACCCCAGCACGTGCTCATGAAGGGCGGGCCACTGACCGACGCGGAGTGGCGCGAGATAAAAAAGCATCCTGTGACCGGAACCGAACTCATCTCCGTTCATAAGGAGTTTCCCACTGACGCAAAGGCCGTTGTCCTTGAACATCACGAGTGGATGGACGGCGGCGGCTACCCTGACGGCAAGCGCGCCGACGACATACACCCCTTTGCCAAAGTGGCTGCTCTTGTCGACGTCTATGACGCGCTGACAAGTAAGCGCGCGTACAAGGACGCAGTTGATACATACCCCGCGCTGAAGATGATGAAGGAAGAGGTTGGGACGCATTTCCCGGATGAGTATTACAGGGAGTTGGTGAAGTTGCTGGGAGAGTAGAAGGGTACGGCTGCGCCCGGCGCGGTTGTGGTTCCCTTTCGCTGCTGAGCACTAAAACAAAAACGGCCGGTCTTACGACCGGCCGCGATCTTCTTGGGGTGAGCAAG
>CALMGO010000615.1 GCA_937863625.1 uncultured bacterium | reverse complement strand
AACGGTGCGTTTGAAGAAGAGCTCGTTTTTCATGAGGGTGTACTGCTCGAGGTCCTTGTGGAGGAAGAGGAGCAACTTGGCGGCGGGAGCCTCATATATCTCGCGGGACTTGAGGTCCATGATGCCGTCTTCGAACATGTCGATAAGGCCGATGCCGGAGGCGCCGGCAATGTAATTGAGTTTTTCGATGAGGTCATCGAGAGGCATTTCCTTGCCGTCGAGTTTGACGGGGATGCCTTCGGCGAAGGAAATCTCAACGAAGGTCGGCTTGTCGGCGGCCTTGTGAGGCGGAACGAGCCACATCCAGATATCGTCGGGTATTTCCTGATCGAGGTCGATGGCGCCAGAGGCTATGGAGCGGCACCAGAGGGTCTTGTCATCGCCGCCGGTGATGGTCTCGACCGTCGGAACATCCCAATGTATGCAGAGAATCTGCTCTTCGATGCGGGTGAGATCGAAGTCGCGCACGGGTGCAATGACCTCGACGCCGGGGGCGAAGAGAGTGAAGACGTTATGCATGCGGTACTGGTCGTTACCTTTGCCGGATGAGCCTTCAACGAGCGCTTCGCAACCGAGCTCGTGGGCTTTTTCGGCGACGACTCTGGCGACGAGCTGGCGGGTCATGGAGGTGGAGACGGGATAGCCTTCATAGTCGGAATTGGCCCTGATGGCGGTGGCGACCCATTCGTTTGAGAACTCGTCGCGGACGTCGATCATGATGGGCTCGATACCCATCTTGCGGGAGTTGGTGCGGGCCATTTCGAGTTCTTCGTCGCCCTGGCCGATGTCAACGGTAATGGCGATGATTTCATCGGTCTTATAGACGCGGCGCAGCATCTCGATGCCAAGGCAACTGTCGAGGCCGCCGGAGAAGGCGCTTGCGGCCTTTTTGACGTGCGGAACCTTGGTGGATTCGACACGTTTGAGGATAGAGTCGAGTTTAGTCATGTCCGGTTTCATTGGCATGGCAGGTATTCCTTTCGTACGCTGGGCCCGCAGAAGCGCTCATTGCGTGAGCAGTCAAGAACGGCAATTTTAGCGGAAGGGCAGGTATTTTCAAGGAAAATGCTCCCATGGCCACGCCGACAGGGATGCGCTTTGCAAGGGCGGGGAAATCCCATATAATGCCTGAGGCACTGGAAAAGGAGGGTTCATTTGCGCGAATCACACGTGTGGCGGACGATAGTGTGGACGTTTGTGGCGACGGGGCTGGTGATGCTCGTGGCGAGTTTTGACCCGGGGTTTTTGTCGGTCTACGGCCCGGCGGGGGTAATACCGGTGTCTACCGGGGAGCGCATAGAGGTGCTGGTGGGGCAGAATGCGCCGTTTTCGAAGGGCGCGACAACAGACCTGTACTTTCGTGAGGCCGACGCTACGTTCAAGAAGGTCGAGACATTTGACGACTCCATCCAGTGCGTGGCCGCGGCGGATGGTGAGCTTATTGTAACGTTTGCAAAGGGGAAATCGGGGGAGGGCGGGGCTGCGTCGTCATTTTACAAGGACGGCAAATGGGTCAAGAGCGTGTCGGGTCCGCTGGACTTTACAATCATAGATACCGCCGAATATGAAGGCTCGATATACGCACAGGGTCCGGCCGGCGAAGGGAAGGGCATAGCGCTTCGCAAACTGTCGGAGGACGGATGGAAGCCGGTAGGGGAGGCGTTTGACACGGGCGGCGAGTACATGCCCGGGGGGATGGTAGGCACCGACAGCGGTATCGCGGTGTGCTACAGCCCGGAACTCGTTGTTAACAACCTTCAGGATATCAAGAGCGCGAAGTGGCATTATGTCGTCTTTGACGGGAGCGCGTGGGGGCAATCGCGCGAACTCGTCGAGGTGCGCGGGAAGCTGCCTCAGGTGTGTTCGTACGGCGGGGAAATCGCGTTTCTCATAACCAACCCGGCGCAAAAGGACAGTCCGGTTGAGATGGGGATTTTGAAGGGAGAGGCCCTCGATATAGTGGCGCAGATACCAACCAAAGACCGGGGGCTTATAGTAGGGGCGTGGCTGGTGTCGCTCGGGGAAGAGGAGTTTGTGTACATGGTGGGACCGGGAAAGTGCTGGGAAGTGGCGCTTGACGGGTTTACGCCGCAGGAGGCGGTGATGAGGCTGGGGACTCCGGGCGGGGCGTTGATAAGGACGCGGATATACGTGGGAGTAATAGGCGCCGGCGCGGTGCTATTGGTGACGCTGGGGGTTACGTGGTTTGTCATGCGTGTACGAAGCATA
>CALMGO010000614.1 GCA_937863625.1 uncultured bacterium | reverse complement strand
CATCATAAAGCGCCCTCAGGTCTTGTGTATAGGCGAGAGTACCATACGAGGCCGTTTATGTCAAGAAAGCGCATACGCTTGGCCGGGCCGGGGCAATTGTGTTGACGCGAATGCCGACGATGTGTAACTTGACTTTTCCTGTCTGCCGACGATACGGTGGGCGCCGTGTTTAGAAGGAGGGTCCTTATGCTTCTTGGAGCATGGATTGACGGAGAGTTTACGCCGGAGAGTTGGGTCGCGAAACTCAAGGAGAAGAACTACCGGGCGGCATTTTGCCCGATAGGACCGGAAGCGCCGGATGATGTTGTGAAGGAGTATGAAATGGCGGCCAGGAAGGCCGGCATCGTTATCGCGGAGACAGGCGCGTGGAGCAACCCGCTGTCGGATGACGAGCAAACGCGCAAGGCGGCGATAAACACATGCATAGCGCAGTTGGACCTGGCCGACCGGATAGGGGCGCGCTGTTGTGTAAATATATCTGGTTCGCGGGGGGCGAAATGGGACGGGCCGGACGCGAGAAACCTCACGGACGAGACGTTCGACATGATAGTAACGACGGCGAGGGAGATCATAGATGCCGTCAATCCATCCCGGTCATATTACACGCTTGAGCCGATGGGCTGGATGTACCCCAACAGCGCCGACAGTTACCTGAGGCTGATAAAGGCTATCGACCGGAAAGGATTCGGGGTTCACTTTGACCCGGTGAATATGGTGTCGGGGATTGACGTTTACTATCACAACGCGGAGATGATAACCGACTTTGTGCAGAGGCTCGGGCCGTATATCCGGAGTTGCCATGCCAAGGATATTTCGCTTTCGGACGAACTGACGGTGCATCTTGGCGAGGTGATCCCGGGCGAAGGAGCGCTCTGCTACAGGACGTACCTGCTGGAGCTCTCAAGCCTGCCGCCGGAGATGCCGCTTCTTATAGAGCACTTGAAAGGCGAGGCACAGTTTGACCGGGCGGCGGCGCACATCAGGAAGGTGGCGGCGGAAGTCGGAGTGCCGCTGTAGGGTGAACGATTAAACGATGCTAAACAAAAGGGGCGGCCGGTCGGACGACCGGCCGCCCCTCATTACTTCACAGGGCGCAGAACGCGCGAGTCTTAAACGAGCCCCTGGTCGAGCATAGCGTCAGCGACCTTGATGAAGCCGGCGATATTGGCGCCGACGACAAGGTTACCGGGGGCGTTGTACTCTTCTGCGGTCTCAAAACAGTTCCTGTGTATCTCGGTCATGATCATATGGAGGCGGTTATCGACCTCTTCCCTCGTCCAGGCCAGACGCATGGCGTTCTGGGCCATTTCGAGGCCGGAGGTGGCGACGCCGCCGGCGTTTGCGGCTTTTCCCGGGCCGTAGAGGATGCCTGCGGCGAGGAAGCGCTCGACGCCTTCCGGATCGGTGGGCATATTGGCGCCTTCAGCGACGACCGCACACCCGTTGTCGATGAGCGTTTTGGCGTCTTTGCCGCTGATTTCGTTCTGAGTGGCGCTGGGGAATGCGCAGTCGCACTTGATGCCCCAGGGATTCTTGCCGGGGAGGAACTCAGCCTTGTATTCCTCGGCGTAGAGCTTGATGCGTCCGCGACGGACGTTTTTGAGGTCCATGACGTAGTCGAGCTTCTCCCGGTCGATGCCGTTCTTGTCGTAGATGGTGCCTTCGGAATCCGAGAGTGATACGACCTTGGCGCCAAGGTCAAGGAGTTTCTCGACGGTGTACTGCGCGACGTTTCCCGCGCCGCTGACGGTGCAGATTTTTCCTTCGAGGTTCTGCCCGCGCGTTTTGAGCATCTCCTGTGCGAAATAGACGGCGCCATAGCCGGTGGCCTCGGGACGAATGAGCGAGCCGCCCCAGTTGAGACCCTTGCCGGTGAGAACGCCCGTGAATTCGCGGGTGAGCCGTTTATACTGACCGAAGAGGAAGCCGATCTCGCGGCCGCCGACGCCTATATCCCCTGCGGGTACGTCGGTGTTCGCGCCGATGTGGCGATGAAGCTCAGTCATGAAGGACTGGCAGAAACGCATGACTTCGGCGTCGGACTTGCCCTTGGGATCGAAATCGGAACCGCCCTTTCCGCCGCCCATCATGAGAGTGGTGAGAGAGTTTTTGAAGACCTGCTCGAATGCAAGAAACTTGAGGACGCTTGCGGAGACGGTCGGATGAAAACGAAGGCCGCCTTTGTAGGGTCCCAGGGCGCTGTTGAACTGGATGCGGTAGCCGCGGTTTACCTGGATATTGCCTTGATCATCCGTCCAGGCGACTCTGAACTGCATCTGGCGCTCGGGCTCCACGATCCTGTCGAGGATGCGCGCGTCCTTGTACTTCTTGTTGCGGGCCAAAAGCGGTCCGAGTGATTCGAGGACCTCGGTCACGGCCTGCAGAAACTCGGTTTCGCCCGGGTTTCTCCTCTTTACGACACCCAGTACTTCCTGAATCTCACTCATGTCAGCAATTCCTTTCCTGCCTTTCTGGGGTGGATCGCACCAAGGGTGGCGGCAAAGGCGGGAGAAGCCGGCCCTCCAGTTGCTTCCGCGTGTGTGGTTGCGGCCGATCGCACGCTCGGCCAGGTCGAGACTGGCATGCACGGGGAGCGCCGCCGCGCGGAAACTCTCTGCTTCCGCCGGCACAGACTTTCCATTCAGGCTTGTCTGCACGCGTCATGAAACGCCTGCCCTCCCAAGGGGCTAAAGAGGCCCCTCGCACATGTACGCCAGTTTTTCTTGGGTGAATCTCTTCACAGTGCGCCGCAATTAACCACCGCGCCATTCGACACCGGAAGGGGAACACTGCGAACAAGAAGGGAATTATACAAAAAGCGGTGCTGTGTCAACAGGAACTTCCGCGGGGAGAATCGAGAGAAATTGCAGTTTTACGCCGGTGGCGGGGGATGGCGAAGGGCCATGGCGCGGGCGCGGGCGAGGGCTCTGGCGACGAGGCGGCGGTCCTCAGGGGAGAATTTGCCGTCAAAATAGGCCATGAAGACCCTTGCATAGTCGGTGCGGGTGAGAGGCAGGCCGCGCCCGCTGAATACGAGGGCGGCGAGATCCTTTACGATCCAGCGTCGCGGGGCAAACCAGCGTCTGGCGACCCTCTGCAGGTCGATGAGGTGGAGGACTTTTTCGCCCTGTGAGGTTTCCCTGACGAAGATGTGATTCAAGTAAAGGTCCATGTGGGTCAGTCGTGCAGCATGAAGGCGGCGGACGAGGCTGCCGAGGTCCCAGAGGAGGGCGCGCTTCTCGCGTACGGCATCGGCGCCGGGGCTGCCGGAATAGTGTCTCCTGATATAATTATCCATTGGAACGGCATCGGGAATGGCCTCGGTGATGAGAAAACTTCTGAGTTCGAAGCAGGCGAATTTCCGTTCGCCAAAGGCTACGCGGCGCATGGTCGGGACGCCGAGCCCCTCGACCAGGGAGATATTCTCCCATTCGCGGCGTCCGCCGGTGACCAATGGCGCCCTGGAAGCGAGGAATTTGAGCGATTCTTTGATTTCAAAGCCCGTGTGGCGCTTCAAATAGAAGTCGTAATCGCTTTTGCCGCCGTAGCGGGTATTGAGTTCGGCTTCCATCTCGGCGGCCTTGGGCA
>CALMGO010000613.1 GCA_937863625.1 uncultured bacterium | reverse complement strand
CACCTTGACCCACTACTGCTCAGAACAGAATTTACAGAAAGAAAGTTGCTTTGCCGTCCAACGGCTGCTCGCTCTTGTGTCCTCGTCCTCGCAAACCTCTCTGTTCATACGCCATCCTCTCACTTAAGGCTGGGCACGTAAGGCATAAGCGTTATCAGCGCGTAGCAAGGACACGCGGGCAACGTGAAACTGAATGAGGCTACATACGTCCAGTCAACCAGCCCGACACCAAAGCCTCGGCCACCAGTAACCGTACCACCCCACCACTGCTGTCCGGTGGCACTGACTTCCCCGAAATAAAACGCCCCAGCCCATGGCAAAGTGGGAACAGGGGCTACCTGAATCGTGTGGAAGACTCCGGCGAAACTCGCGACGCCCGCGGGAGCCGGTCCTTTCATGGTGGCCACTTCTAATCCCGCGCCAGCGCCGACGTTAACACCTAATTCCAGGCCATCGTCATTCCCTGGATCGGTATATAGACCGAAAACGCCAACCTCGCATGTGTCGGCGAAAAACATCGTGCTGAATCCTGCACCAAGCTCAAATCCGTACCCGTTTATGCTGAACCACTCTCGAATCTGCAGCAGCGCGGTTCCAGCAAGCCCCCACGCTTTCTTCACGGGCGTTCCGCGCATCTTATTCACTAAGTCTACGGCTGTCCGGCCATCTGGGTCTACGTATACGATTGGGCAGTTGCGTCCATATCCATAGAGCGGCACAACATGCTGAACCCCAAACACAGGGTCTCTGCTCAGGAATCGCCCCCCGCCGTCATAGTACCTTGCCCTGTAGTAGTACTGGGCCGATTCTTCGTCCCATTCTCTGGCTGTGTAGGTGTAGCGGTTGGTGACGCCCTCAGTCCAACTTCCCAGTTCCTTGCCGAAGGCGTAGAAGTCGTACACGTTTTGTGTGTCTTCGGAGGAGTCCGTCAGGGTTCTTATGCTGCCTAAGCCGTCCTTCATGTAGTAATAGGTGCTGCCGGAGCGGGTCACGCTTACGTTCCCATCAAGCGAAGGCGTCAGGTACGTTGCAAGCAGCGCGTCTTCGTCATCATAATCCGCAATCGCGTCGGCAGCATCGTAGAAGAATTTCGTGCTGGTCCCGTCAACCACCTTGGCGATCCTTCTCTTGTCCGCATCATAAGTGTACGTCGCGTCATTGTCCGTACCGGTTGTATCAAAGGCTGCCAGGTACCCTTCGTAGTCGTAAGTATAGCCGTTGACGGTAGTCCCATCGTCGGACTTGGTCAAGGCCCCATTGGGGTCATATTCGTACGTCGTCGTCGTGCCTCCCGTCGTCTCGGAAGTCAACTGATCTCCACTATTGTATACGTACAGGGTATCAGTTCCGCCCAATGTTTTCTTCGTCCTGTTGCCCGATGCGTCATAGTAGAAATACTGGGCATACGCATCGCCGCCGGTCCTCACAACGCCAGTCAATTGATACGCATCGTCGTAAGTGTACGCTATATCGGCACTTGTATACGCAGAGCCGGCAATAGTCATCCGGGTCTTGTTACCAGTAGGGTCGAGCGTGTAGCCGAAGGCAGAGATCACCGACGTATCGCTCTTTTTATTCG
>CALMGO010000612.1 GCA_937863625.1 uncultured bacterium | reverse complement strand
GCGAACGCCCTGAAACGTAGACGCCGTCGCGCATTTTTCCGCCGTACCTGCCGAAAAAGACGACCTCGGCACGCGTGTCTTCCCATCCGCAAAGGTTTTCATCGTCGGCGTTCAGCACGAGAAAGTCGCCCTGCCTTTGGTAAAGCGTGATATTCCGTTTTGCGGCGGCGTAATTTTCAAACGTAATATGCCTGTCGAGGTGATTGGGGGAGAGATTTGTCACGACGGCCCCATGGGGGCTCATGCGCACGTCGCCGAGGTCTTCGAGTTGAAAGCTCGACAACTCGAGCACGACGATGTCGTCGCGGCTTATCTTGTCGACGTCCAGGAGGAGCGATCGTCCTATATTACCGCCAAGATGCACCTTGCGTTGCCCGGCGGCGGAGAAGGTCTTTTCCAGTATGTGCGCCAGCAGCGCAGTGGTCGTGGACTTGCCGTTGGAACCAGTGACAGCGACAATCGGCGCGCGGCACAGGCGGAAAAAGATATCCATCTCGTGGGTTATCGGGACGCCTGCAGCGGCTGCCGCCTGCAGATAGGGCGAGTTTTCCGGGATGGCGGGGCTTGCCACTATGAGGTCCGCGCCGGTGAAGTCCTGCATGTCGTGGGCGCCGAGGACGAACTTCAACGGGAGGTCGGCGACCCGCGACAAACTCGCCTCAAGCGAGGCGGCGGGCTTTTTGTCCGTTACCGTTACAACCGCGCCCCTCGCCGCAAAGAACCTCGCGGCCGCCAATTGTCCGCCGAATGTGCCCAATCCCGCGACAGTCACCTTCCAGCCGCGAAAATCCTCGTTCGCCCAGTCGATCATATTGCCGTTCCCGTGAAAAGCGGCATGAGGTCGGCGCGCATGTCCTTTACGGCGGCCAGCACCGCCTCCTGCCAGCGCCTGTCGCCGTACTCCTCATCATAGGGCTTGCGCCTGTATGCGAAAATGACCGCACGCGAGGAGTTTACTAACGCACCGAGGCCGTCGCTGCGAAATGCGGGTTTCAGGTCCGCCACCGTCGCACCCTGCGCGCCGTAGCCCGGCACGAGAAAATACGCCCGCGGCAGTGCGGCCCGGATTTCGCGGGCTTCCTCGGGGCATGTCGCCCCCACTACCGCCCCGACGCTTGAGAAGCCCCTCTGGCCCACGCTTGCCGCCCCCCAATGCGAGATCAAGTCGGCCATGTGCATGTAAACCGGTTTGCCGTCGGCAGTTAGATTCTGAATCTCGCCGCCTGAGGGGTTAGAGGTCCGCGCCAGGACGAATATTCCCTTGCCCCTTGTGTTTACCTCCTTGAGGAAAGGCTCTATCGAGTCTGTACCGAGGTAGCCGTTTATCGTAACGGCATCCTCTTGCCACATCTCGACGAGGCGCCCGGACACCATGACCTGCCCGAGGTGTCCCGCCGCGTAGGCTTCGGCGGTTGAGCCGATGTCGCTTCTTTTGATGTCGCCGATGACCAGAAGCCCCGCCTTACGGGCATATCTCACCACCTCGACATACGCCTGGAGCCCGACCCAGCCGTACATTTCGAAAAATGCTATCTGCGGCTTTACGGCAGGCACGTGGGGCGCAACGACGTCGATTATCTCGCAGGAAAAGGCCTTTATCGCGGCGACAAGAGTCCGGAGGGACGCGCCCCTGTCCTCAAACTTGCGTCTCAACGGCAGAGGCAGCAACTCCAAGCGAGGGTCGATGCCGACGACTGCAGGGGTTCCCTTGGCCTCGATTTCCGCTGTAAGACGGTCCGCGAAATTTTCCATGGCTCTTCCCCTGACGGCACTGTCACAGGATTGTAAGGCTTCCCAAACCGGGCGAATTACCGGCCCGGCGGCTTGCATAGTATATGTCGTTCGTCGGTCTTGTCGAGAGAATAGGCGCGCCGCGGGTGCGTTGAATTGCCTTGACACTCCCCTGCGCGGTGCTTAACATTAGCCGCTCACGACGCTACCGTTTGCACCGGTCACACCGGCTGCAGAACCATCAGGGCGGAG
>CALMGO010000611.1 GCA_937863625.1 uncultured bacterium | reverse complement strand
AGTTACTGGGCGTATACGGACCTTATATTCTATGACGCGGCGAGGGCGGAGCAGTCGTTTGACACGCTCCCGAAGGGGTGGTACGCGCCGGGGTCGGGGCTCGCGATATTCCGGTCGGGCTGGGGAACCGACGATACGTACGTGGCTTTCAAATCGAGCGACTACCATACGTATCATCAAAACAACGGGCAGAACGCGTTCTATATCTACAAGTCCGCTCCGCTGGCGGTGAGGACGGGCGTCTATGACGGGGACGTGCACGACCACAACGTGAACTACCTCATCAGGACGATCGCGCAGAACTGTATTACGGTATTTGACCCGACTGAGACATTCTCCTATCCCGACGGCGTGCCGGACGATAACGACGGCGGCCAGATGGTGCAGGAGTGGACGGGCGAGCACCACAACTTCACTGAGTGGCGCGCGCAGGCGGACCGAGTCGGGACGCCGAGAAACATAGTCGACTGGGTGGACTTCGAGGTCGGCGCGGGATACGGCTATGCAGCGGCGGAGGCCGGGCGCGCTTACAAGGCGGGCAAGGTGCCGTTTGCGAGCAGGCAGTTGCTGTGGCTGGACCCCGACCTTGTCGTGGTATTTGACAGGGTGACTTCGGGCGACGCGAGTTTCCAGAAGAAGTTCCAGCTGCACTCGCCGGAGACGATGACGATTACGGGGCCGGACACGGCCATGATGGAAACGACGAGTTCACCGGGGACGACGGCTCCCGCGAAACTGTTCACCAAGATGCTGATGCCGTCAGGCGGGTCGCTGGCGCTGGTGGGCGGGACGGGCAACGAATTTTACTACAACGGCAGGAACCACCCGGGCCCGGCGCCGTACAACGACCAGATACAGGGTCTCTGGAGGCTGGAGGAGTCGGCGCCGCTGACGGCGGATACGTACTTTCTCAACGTCATGTACGCGACACCGTCTGCGACGACGGACATGCCGGCGGCGGTGATATATTCCGAGACGGCCGACCGCGTGAGGGTGTCGATTAACAACGGTCAGTACGTCGTGTATTTCGACAAGACAGGCGCGGTTGCATGGGGATTTGACTCGCTTGACGCGCTGGTAGTTACGACGGCAACGCTGTCGGGCGGCACTGTGGGGAGCGCGTACAGTGAGACGCTCGGCGCGACGGGCGGGACCGCTCCTTACACTTGGGCGGTAACAGCAGGGGCGCTGCCGGACGGGCTGAGCCTTAATACGTCTACAGGCGAGATTAGCGGCACGCCGACGGTTGACGGGACGTTTGACTTCACGGTCGAGGTGACGGACTCATCATTTACGCCGGGGACGACGGCGCAGGCGCTGCAGATTGTGGTATCGCCGACGGCGCTTGTCATCGATACGGCGACGTTCGCCAACGGCATAGAGGGTTCGGCGTACAGCCAGACACTGGCCGCGTCAGGCGGGACGGTACCCTATACGTGGAATCTCGACAGCGGGACGCTGCCGACGGGTCTTGGCCTTAACGCAGGGACGGGCGAGATAAGCGGCACAGCGAGCGCGGCAGGGACGTATGACTTTACCATCGGTGTTACGGATTCGTCCGCGACGCCGCAGTATACGACGAAGGCGCTTTCTATTGTCGTCGACGCGTCGGGGATTTCGGTCCTGACGGTCACTCTGCCGGACGGTCAGGCAGGCGCGGCGTACAGTGAGACACTCTCAGCTACAGGCGGGATATTGCCGTACACGTGGGCAGTTACGGTGGGGGCATTGCCTGACGGCCTGAGCCTTAACGCGTCGACAGGCGAGATAAGCGGTACGCCGAC
>CALMGO010000610.1 GCA_937863625.1 uncultured bacterium | reverse complement strand
GGGACGTCCATTTCAGAGCATTCACCAGGAGGGTGTGCGATGAATCAGCCGTCACAGGGGCCCTTTTCGACCTTTGAACAGGCGACGGCCTCGGAGTACGTGACGACGTCGGGGTCGGGGGCATACAGTTCGTCGACGGCGTGCGGGGCGGACACGAGGCGTTATCATGCGCTTTTGGCGACGCCGCTGGCGGAGCCGCCGGGCGTCTTTGTGATGTTGAGCGCTCTCGAAGAAGTGATAGACATCGCAGGGGCGCAGTGTTACATGTCGACGCACGAGTACCCGGGAGCGATTTTCCCCCAAGGGTACAAGCACATACAATCCTTTCACATGTCCCCGCTGCCGACATTTCACTGCGGGGTGCACGGAGTCGAGATAGTAAAGAAAATCGCCATGTGTCCGGACGAGGCGACGGTCGTCGTCTCGTATGAACTCGTGACGAAGCGCCCGGACGTGCTCATCGAGATACGGCCGCTTTGCACGGCGCGCGACCGGCACGCGCTCACGGAGGCCAATGTCGCGGCAAACCTCTCGGCGACGACACAGGGCGAATGGGTGGTCTTTCGCCCCTATGCGGCGCTGCCGGCACTCAAGATGCGTTTTCCCGGGGAATACAAGGGGCACGCGGACTGGTACAGGCGGATTCAATACAGGCGCGACAAGGAACGCGGGTATCCGTGGCAGGAAGACCTCGTGTCGCCGGGGGCATTCAAAGCGCAGATGGAGCCGGGGCAACCGGTGTACTTTACGGCGACGATGGAGAAGAACACGCCTGACGCAAAGGCGATAGTTGAGGCTGCGGAGGCGAGGGCGTTTGAATGGACGAAACCTGCGCGGCGGTTTTCGCCGCTGGCCAAGGGGCTCGCGGAGGGGTTTCGCGATTTCTTTGTGCAGCGCGGCAACGAGACGGGAATCCTGAGAGGGCTCTTGTGGTACGGGGAATGGTCGCGCAACGCGCTCATGGCGCTGCCGGGGCTACTGGCGCTGGGACGGTATGTAGAGGCGGAGGGAGTGCTCGCGACGTGGGCGAGGCGCGCGAAGGACGGCGTGCTGCCGCGTTATATCGACGATTACAGGGCGGCGGGGCCGGGGGACCTGGAGGCGACGCTGTGGTTTTTTGAGGCGGTGGAAAACCTCCTCTCGTACACGAAGAACTATGACTGGGTGAAGGCGAACGTACTGCCATTTATGGCGGCGGCGGTTGAGGCGGTGATGACCGGCAAGGCGGGGGCGAGGATTGGCGAAGAGGGGCTCTTGTACACGTCGGGGGCGGGCAGGGCGCTGGCGCCGCGGATAGAGAACGCGGCATTTGTGGAGATACAGGCACTGTACTTTAACGCGCTCAAGGTGATGGAAGGAATATACTCACATTTTCGCGACGAGAAGAACGCGAGGAATTTCGAGCAGGCGGCGAAGGGGCCGCAGAGGGCGTTTAACAAACTCATGTGGGACGCGTATAACCATGTGCCGGTCGATGCGTACGCGGAGAGCGGGATGGACCGGACGCCGAGGCCGATGGCGCTCTTTGCGGTGTCGCTGTCGCACCCTGTGCTCATCCGGCGGCGCTGGGAGATACTCGTCGACCAGATAGAGTCGGCGCTTTTGACGGCACGGGGGCTACTGGCGGTGCCGAAGGACTATCTGGGTTCGCGGCAGTGTTTTCCGGGGACGGAGCACGAGCAGGCGCACCGTTACGGGGGGATATGGACGCAGTTTCTGGGGGCGTTTCTGGTCGCGCACGCGAAGACATTCGGACAGGGGTCGAGTTCGCATAACGAGCGATTCCTTGAGTATCTGAGGCCGCTGGAGGAGCAACTCTCGCATGGGATGGTCAATCACGTGGGGGAGTTTTTCGACAGCGTGGAGCCGTTTACCCAGCGGGGGGCGCCTGCGGACGCGGCGGCAGCGGGGCAACTGATCTGGGCGCTGACGACGAAGGTGGAGGCTCGGCAGTACGAGGTGGAGACTGAATCGTAGGACAATACCGTCTCACCCGCTCTGAGAAAAGGCTAAACTGGGTGGTAGGCACCTACGCCGAGGACAAGTGTTTTTCAATCTTAGCGATCATCTCGCCGATGGGTGGCGCTGAACCACTGTCCTCCATTCCGGGCAGTAGGTGAGGCGCGTACTTGACGATTTCAAGGCGCATTTCCTCGGCTTTGGCAGGATCAAGGGCATCCTTCTGCTCGCGTCTGAAGAGACTAAGATCTGGATCCGGGATTCTTGTGAGCGCGGCTTCGGCTCTCCTAAAACGCTTACACCACTCGGCGGCTCCTTGCGCGCTGTGATGCACGTTCACACAAAGCAGCGCCATTGACACATATACGGGAAGGAACATGGTTTCACAAGCAATAGCTGCCGTGAACGCTATTTCTGCACGGACCGCAAACGAAGCGGCCTCATCAGCGCGAAACGCCCTTTCTGCGCGCATCATAAAAACGGACCCAACACTGCCAAAGACCCGAGCGAAACGCTCCAACTTCTCTGACGTACTCCATTTAGGCGACTTGGCAATCTTGAGCAGTGTCGTCTGGAGTAGCTTCTGCTCCTCCGCTAAGAATATGAGGTTTCTCACTACTTGGCAGCTTTCGTTAGGCTGATCGAAGACGCCTTCTTGTGAGCGTATGAGAATCTCCCCCAGTATCTCAGGATCCATCTTCTTCCAATGCCGTCGGTCAGTCCATGCGTCGTACAATCGCACGGGGTCGTCACCGAGACGTAGCGCGCTATCAGGTCGCGTGAACCAATGCATGAGGCGCCTCCTAATGAAAGTGTCTTATGTATCTGTCCCATTGATATAAATCGACAGGTTACGTGTCACTATCAACGCTCCTTTTGCGCCTGCACCATCTCTCCCATGAGCGATCACAGGCAAGAATCTCCCTTCCGAACTCATAAAGAGACGACAACTCCTGTACCAAGTGGTTAGGGACATGCCTCTTGCACAATTGTTCGGCAAAGTCTTTTCCTGTCATTAACATCCGATGCGAATGCGCGTATCTGACGATCTTGTAGAATTGATTCCAATCGCTATGGTGTAGTGCTGCAAGATTGGCAGTACTCGCGAAAGCGTCAATGAGCGCTACAAGCCGCTTTGAGGGCATGTACTGGCGATACTTGGCAAGATGAACTGACATTCTGATCCCTAGCCGCTGAGTCGCGAGCCGCACCAACGGCAAGAACTTCCTGAAGAGCGTGTTGATTAGCGTGTACATCTCTGCAGTTGGGATATGCGGCTTATCTGCATGCTCATTCTCGGAGGAATACAGCGAAAATAGAACGGCAGTATTGTTGGACGGATCGGGATGAGCCACCACCACCACTCGGGCATCAGACTTGGAGCTGGCAACGTTTTCGAACTCCAACTTCCCAGTTTCGGAATCGTGGCGAAGAAGGCGCCAATCATCAGCGTCAGCGGCAACCTCGTGCAGCATCGCGAGAAAAGCGGGCACATTCGGAACAACCGCACACGGCCAAGGGGGAAAACGCAAACTCATGACGACTCCTTACCTATTTCCTATGGCGGTCCCTTTGCCAACTCTGTCGCGTGAGCTGCAATGTTGCTATCGGCCCACATCCAACCTTCTCGAAATCCGCTAACCGCACAGTATACCATGCCGCTCTGACGTTTTTCGCGATGTCTCTGGGGCTAAATTGCGGACATAATGCTGATTCCTCGGGTACAGCCTGCTAAGATAGCACACGCTGTGGGGTTATGGCAAGGGAAATAATGTGGGAAATAGTATTGTGTCCCCAATTTAAGTGGTGGCGGGGGCATGAGTTAGGGTTACTCGCCCATGACCTTGATGATGAGGCGTTTGCGGCGCTGGCCGTCAAACTCGGCGTAGTACACCTGCTGCCAGGGCCCAAGTCGAGGCGCCCCTCGGTAACCGGCAAGATGACCTCATGGCCGATGAGGAGCGATTTCAAATGCGAGTCGCCGTTGGTCTCGCCGGTCATGTGGTGGCGGTAGTCGCTGCGAAAGGGGGCGAGGGTTTCGGCCCATTCGTCGATGTCGTGGATGATGCCGCTTTCGGCATCGTTGACATAGACGCCTGCGGTGATGTGCATGGCGGAGATGAGGACCATGCCGTCGGTGATGCGGGATTTGGCGACGGCGGCGGCGACCTCGTCGGTGATATTCACGTACTCGCGGTGTTTTTTGGTGTTAAACCAGAGATACTCAGTGTGAAACTTCATCGCTTTCCTCCTTCGATTGTCAGTCACGCGATACGTCCAAATCCGCCAAATTAGGGACACAATACTACTTGTGTTCCACCAGGTGCTTATACTGGCTCGTTTTGCCACATTACCTTCATCTAAATAGTATTTTGTCCCTAATTTAAGTGCTGGGGTGGCGAGGAGTTAAGTCGGGCGAGGGCGGTGCGGGCGCCGGCGTGGTCGGGCTTGAGCGCGAGGGTCCTGGAAAACTCGGCCGAGGCCTCGGCCAGGCGGCCCTGGGCCGCGAGAGCCATACCCATATTGTAATGCGCATCGGCCAAACCGGGGTCGAGCCTCAGGGCCTCGCCACACTGAGCGATGGATTCGTCGATGCGCCCCAGCCTCAGCAGCACGAAGCCGAGGTTACTGTGCACGTTCGCCTGGGCGGCGTCTATCCGCAGGGACTCTTCGAAATGAACGAGGGACTCGTCGAACTTCCCCTGGGCTGCAAGAAGAGTGCCAAGGTCAGCCTGGACGGTGGCATTACCGGGGAGAGTCTTTTCAGCCGCGGTGAGATGCGTGTATGCGTCGTCGAAGCGGCCGAGGGCGAGGAGTTCGTGTCCGAGGTTGGCATGGGCCTCGGCGTAGTCCGGACGAATGGCCAGCGCCTTTTCGTAGTGGGCCACGGAGTTGGCGAAATCCTTGTCCGCGGCAAGGGCGACACCGAGGTTGTTGTGGACGATGTAGTTTTTGTCCGTCACGTCAATCGTGTGCTCGAAAAGTGAACGGCTTGATTTCCAAAGCGCGGCCTGGCTGTATGCCTGCATCCCAAGGAAAAAGAGCGCCAAAACAGCCACGACTCCGGCGGCGCGCCTGAACGGGGGCCGGTTACGAACGAGGTCAGCCGCAAGCCACACAACCGCAAGCGACAGCCCGACAAGCGGGAGGTACATGTAGCGGTCGGCCATCGACTGCGAGCCGACCTGCACGATGCCGATGACCGGCACGAGCATGCCGATGAACCACAGCCAGCCGACAAGGATATAGGGGCGCTTCTTCGCAAAGGCAAACGCAGCAATCGTGACGGCAGTCAGGATGAAACAAGCGGCAACGGCGTCTTTGGCCACGGGGGGCGTGATGGGATAGAGGACGGCAAGGCGGACGGGCAGGAAGGCATTACCGATATAACGGACGTAGCCGATGGATGCGTTGGCAAGGCGGGCGGAAAAATCCATACGGGATAGTGACGCGACGGCTCCGAACCTCTGCTGCGCGACGAACGTGAGCGCGCCGGCGACGGCGACCATGGCGAGAAGAGGGGCCTTTTCGAGGAGGAGGCGTCCGAGGCGTCTCCACGCAGGCGGCAAGGGCAAGCGCCCGAGCGGCCACACGTCGAGAAGGAGAAGGACAAAGGGGAGCGTTACGAGCATAGGTTTGGACATAAGCGCGAGGGCGAAAGAAAGCATCACGGGCACAAACGTGAGGAGGCCGGGGGCCTTGGCGTAACTGATGTAGAAGAGAATCGTCCACAGGCCGAAGAACGTGCTCAGGACGTCTTTTCTCTCGGAGACCCAGGCGACGGATTCGACGTGGAGCGGGTGCA
>CALMGO010000609.1 GCA_937863625.1 uncultured bacterium | reverse complement strand
TCCAGCCCCTGTATAGACCTCGCCGCCTTTGCCGGTGGCCCGCTGACCGGACAGGCCGTCCGGCGTCTTGCCCGTGATGCCGGAGTGATAAAGGGGCTTGACCAATGGCGTTCGCGTCTTGCCATCCTCGAAGGCAGCCTCCAACGCGCGATTGCAGCCCCCCGTCCGGTCGATTCCGTGGACGACCCCCGTGTCGTCAGCCGCGAGAGCGATATCGCTCTTATCGCCGTACTGCAAAGTGCGCTCACCCGCCTTTTTGAGTTGTTGCATCCGCTCGCGCTGCCCGCCTCGGTTTCAGTTCATGCGACACGTTTCCGGGAGATTATCGACGCCCTTGGCGTCCGGAGCGAGGTTTTGCCCGAAGGGCTTCCCGAGCAGTATCTTTTCCGCGACCTGTCGGCCTTCACCGCCCTTAGCGACACTCTCCAGTCTCTCGCATCATCGAGGAGAAACTCCGTCGAACTCTCTACCCGCGACTTCCTCCTTCTGGTCGAACGCATGTTCGAGGCCGCTTCGGCGCCTTCCGGTTCACCCGATGTGCCGGGCGTAGCCTGTCTCGATGCCGCCACCGCGAGGAATCTTTCCTTCCCGGTGGTTTTTCTCGCCGGTCTCGTGGCGGACTCTTATCCCGCCCCGCTTCCCACAGGCCCATTCTACGCTCGCGCCGAAAGAGAGAAACTCGCAAAGCTGAGTCTCTTCACACGCACGCAGGATGCCCACCTTGCCGCTGAGAGACTGCTCTTCTACTTGCTCGTCACCCGTGCCTCTGAAACGCTCTATCTGACCTATCCCGCCACAGACGAACGAGGCAGGCCGCGCCTTGCCTCCTTTTACCTCGATGAGATTGAAGCCCTCTTTGAGTTCGCGCCCTCCGACAGGATGGACTTCGGCCCCTCGCGGATCATAAAGCCGATAAATGAAGCCGCCGGCCCCCATGACCTGGCCGTTGCCGCCGGCGCTCACGCGGCCGCCGAGCGCTCGGACGACTCTCTGCCCGCCGCCGCGGCACTTGTCAACGGCGCCTTCCCAGCCTTCGAGTTTGCATTGCGCTCGGCCGCCGTCGAGGCGCTCAGGGACGATGCCGTCCCTCCCGGTTCCTACGCTGGCCGTCTCGGTGACGATGCCGCCGCCTCTGTTGCATCGCGCTTCCCACCGGGCCGCCCCTGGAGCGGCACGCAATTGAGTGACTACAGTGCATGTCCCTTTATTTTCTTTCTCTCTCGCGTTCTCTCCGCGGAGCGCCCCGAAGAGCCCAGCGCTATCCCTACGCCGCTTGAAAGAGGGTCGCTCTTGCACGATTTTCTTGCGCTGTTTTTTGAAGCGCTTCGCGATTCAAAGAGCCTTGCGCGCGTCCTCGACGGCGACACCGGCGCGCGCGACGAGACCTTCAGGCGCATCTTCAACCGGGTCGCCAGGACGCATGAGTCACGCCTGGCGCTTGCCGCCGACCCCTTCTGGGAGCTTGAAAAGTCCCGCATGTTCGGAATGCTTCGCCTTTTCGTCGATGATGAAATGAAGAGACTAAGCGCCGACCGCAGCGTGCTGCCGGCTTTTTTCGAACTATCCTTCGGTCTGTCCGCCGCCGCTGAAGATGCAGTGGAAGATGCGGCTTCGGCCTCCCGGCCCGTTGCCGTCGAGGACGCAGGCCGCGTTGAAAACCTGCGCGGCAAGATCGACCGCATCGACATGCCTGCCGCCAGTGAGCGCCGGGCTCCTTTCGTCATCGATTACAAACTCTCGCACCGGCCCTCCGGCAAGAGTGTGCTCGCGTTTGAAGACATGCAGATGCCAGTTTATCTTTATGCGGCCCCGCACATAGTCCCCGGCGCGGCAGGGTTGCCTCCCTCGGGCGCTCTCTACCGCACGATAAAAGGCTGCGGGGGCAGAAGGTCGATTGTAAGGTTTCCCGGCGAGAGCTACAGGGAATGGTGCGAAGCCTTCACCGCCGCCCTCTTCGCATGTGCTGACCAGATAAGAGCCGGCGACTTCGCCGCGTCTCCCGGCGGCGACTGTCCGCGCTTCTGCATCGGTCGAGGAATTTGCCGTTATAGAAAGTCGAACGCCGACGCCGAGGAGGACGCCGATGGCTGACGCGCCTCTAAATGCCGACCAGCTTCATGCTGCGTCTCTTCTCGACCGCAACGTCGTGCTTTCCGCAGGTGCAGGCTGTGGGAAGACCTCCACGCTCGTCAAGCGCTTCACCAATATTATCGAGGCGAACCTTGCTTGCGTAAATGAGATAGCAGCCGTCACCTTCACGGAGAAGGCCGCCGACGAACTCAAGTCCCGTGTCCGCGCTCGCCTGCGTTGCCTCATGGACAACGCAGCGTCGCCCGCGCAACGCCGCGCCTGGCGAAAGACGCTCCTTGCCGTTGAGACCGCCCGCATAGGCACCATCCATTCGTTTTGCTCCGACATCCTCCGGGAGTACTCGGTCGCGGCGAAGGTTGACCCTGCGTTTTCAGTCATAGAGCAGATACAGTCCGACGAACTTGCCTCTTCAGCGATTCGCGATTCCCTCTTCCAGGCCGTCCAGTCACGTGACCCCGCGGCTATCGCACTTCTCTCCCGCTTCGATTACCCGCCCTTGGAGTCAATGCTTGCCGACAGCCTCAGGCGTCGCGACGACATCGCCCGGTTAGCGGCCCGACTCGGGCTCGCATCAGACAATGCGGAGCAAATCGGCCGCGCGCTTTCTTCCCTGGCTGCCTCAACCGCCGTTCGCGCCGCCGTCGACATGCTCACCTCGCACACTGTCTTGAGGTCGGTGAGCCTCCTTGCTCAATTTCAGGGCCCCGACGGCGACCTCATCGAAAAGCGCCGCCGTGCTTTCCTCGACGACTATGGTGCGCTCAAGACTGCCTCTGAAAAAGACATCCCTCGCATAGTTGCCGCAATGAATGAGAGCCTTAACCTGCGCGGCGGCAGCGCGAAAGGCTGGGGCGAAGACTTCCAACCGGCAAAAGATCTTATGAAGCGCCTGCGGGAGAAAGAGGTTAAGCCCGTCCTGGAGATTCTGCAGTTCCTTGAAGAGGAGGATTGGACGGCCCGCGCCGCCGAAGTCCTCAACTTTTCTTCCCTGCATACGCGCGTTCTGGCGGCCTACTCTTCGGTAAAGCGCGCCTCCGGCTTTCTCGACTTTGACGATCTACTTGCCGCCGCGCGCAATCTCGTTGTTGCCAATCCTTCCATAGCGCGAGACGTTGCCTCCGAGTGCAAGTTCATCCTCGTTGATGAATTTCAGGACACCGACCAGGTCCAGTTCGATCTCATCACTGCGCTTGCCGACGCCGGCTCCAATCTGTTCGTCGTCGGCGACGCCGAGCAGTCCATCTATGCATTCCGCGGTGCGAAAGTCGAGATATTTAATCATCTGCGCACTGCTTACGCGTCCTCCGCAAGAGGCGAAGTTGCGCGCCTCAGCGCCAACTACCGTACCGTAGAGCATGTGATCGAGTTTGTAAATATCCTCTTTTCTCGTCTGATGCCTCCAGGTTCACCGTCCGGATGGATGATTCCGCATCAACCGCTCGTTTCCACCCGCCAGGCGCCGCGCCGAAATGTCGAGTTCATACTTGCCAACGACACGGACTCCATTTCCGCCGTGCGTCGCATCGAGGCGCAGGCCGTCGCCCTGCGGATTTCCCAAATCGTCGATTCCGGCGAGCCGATTGTCGCCGAGCGCGACGCGGCCGGCGAGACCAGCTTTCGCCCCGCGGGCTTCGGCGACTTCGCCGTACTCCTTCGCTCCATGAGCTCAGTCGCAATCTATGAGCGGGAGTTGGAGGCGCGTTCCATACCCTTCTACACCGTGGCAGGGTCCACTTTCTATATGCGTCAGGAAGTAAAGGACGTCATAAATTATCTGCGTTTTCTCGTCGACGGTACTGACTCGCTTGGCCTTGTCGGTGCGTTGCGTTCGCCCCTTTTTGCCGTGAGCGACGATTGCCTTGCGGTGCTTTCCGCCGCCGCGCCTCTTTCTGATTACTTCTCCGGGTTGCCTCTGCCCGCCGTCGATGGCGCCGACTTTGCCGCTATTGCCCGTGCCGTTGACTGCACCGCGCGTCTTGCCCTCATGGCCAACCGTGCCTCCCTGCGCGAGATGCTCGATACCCTCTACGAAGGCACCGGCTACCTTGCCGCTCTCTCCATGCTCTATAACGGTCGCCAGCGGGTCGCCAACGCACTCAAGCTGCGCGATGCCGCTTCCTCCTTTGACGCCCGCGGCGCTTCTCTGGAAGACTTTGTCGTCCTCCTCGCGAAGTTCGAGACACAGGAGATCCGCGAAAGCGCCGCCGTCATTGAGGACGAAAAGAGTCCCGTCGTGCGCATCATGACCATCCATGCCGCCAAGGGGCTCGAGTTTCCGATTGTCATCGTCGCCGATGCCGGCAGAAAGCCGAACTTCGCCGGTGGGCGCTCCGGCCCGGCGCCTGTCTACATCGACCCTCAAGTGGGTATCTCCTTGCCGTCACCGTCCGGGCAGGATGACAGTCCATATCGAAGAATGGCAAAGTATACTCTCAGAAATCGTGAGCACGCCGAGGACCTTCGCATCTTTTTCGTCGCCGCTACGCGCGCCCGCGACCACCTTATAATCTCTGGCGCCGCCTCCGCCAAGGACTCCGCGGACCTCGCGCTCCATGGCTGGGCAGGTGCGGTCGTTTCCGCCCTTGACGTTGACCTTGACCGGCCCGGAACGCGTGACTTTGGCGGATTCTCCCTTGAAACGTCGCTGCCGCAAAACCGTACCTTCGATGGCTCTGGCTGGAATGCCACCCACCTTCATGCGTGGCGCGATTTGCTTCTGACAGGAACGCCTCTCCCGGAGCCTGCAAGGCCACTCCAGCTTGATAACCCGCGCCTGTCCGAGCAGCTCCCGGCGTTTCAAGATCTTTCCCGCCGCTTCACTGCCACGGCCCTTGCCGACTTTGCACGCTGCCCCCTTCGCTACGAACTCATGCACATGCGCCGTATTCCGCCCGACTTCATCCTCGACGACTGCGAGCGCACGTCGCGCCCACCCGGCCACATCGTCGGCACTCTCCTGCATAATGTCCTCGAGAGAGTCCGTTCCTCCGAGTCTCTCTCCGCTGCGCTTGAAAGGCTCCTTGCCGCGGACGGGTCGCTGAGCCCTCTTATGCCGGCGCTCAGGGCAGTATGCGTTCCCATACTTCAGGCTTTCGAAAAATCCGCCTTCTACCGCGAGATAGTCGATTCCCCCGGTGTCCGCCGTGAACGCGAATTTTCCTTTCGCCTCGCCGGGCGCCTGCTCGAAGGCAAGATTGACCTTGTCTCAAAAGGCCGCATTATCGATTTCAAGAGTGATGACGTATCCGCCGCCGAGGCTACCGCATACGCCGAGCACTACCGTACCCAGATGGACGTCTACGCGCTTGCCTACGCGGGGATGTTCGCTACGGCTCCTCTTTCCGTCACGCTGTACTTCCTGCGCCCCGAGGTCGATGTGACATGGGAATATGGAGACAGGGAACTCGCTGCTGCTGAAGGTCGCGTGTTAGAGATGATCACCGCCATCGACGCCGGTCCCCCCTTTATCGCAAGGCGCAGCGACTCCTGCAGGTGTGAGTATAAAACGCTTTGTGCTGCTATTGCCCGGCGTCGGACTAACGTCGTATAGAGCCTATAAATACTGTGCTGCCCTCAGCCGTCCGCAGCCGGTAAGGCCGGCCTTTTACTGGTCCGGGTTTCCTCCAGCCTTTGCGATGCCCGAACCTTCTTTGATGAAAATAGGCTCTCCATCTGCGCGCGTGCCGCCTTCGTCTTTCGGCACGTGAGCCTCCAGCCACTCAAGCATGAGATCTTCAAGGTCGACCGGTTGGATTCCGTAAATATCAACCAGCGCATCGGTCTGGGACTTGTAGCGCACCGCCGCGATGAACTCGGCAAACTTCTCCGAGCCGTACGCGTTGACAAGCCCCGCTGCCGCCGCATAAGCCTCCGCGTAGAAAAGGCTGCGGTTTTCATTCGGAGGATTCTCCGTCGCCATCAATTCCAATGCGCCGGCCAACTCCTCCGAATCGAGAGCTCGCTTCATAAGCGCCGCCCTGGCGTTTCTTGAGTCTTCGCTCTCGGCGGCCACCGCTATGCCTTCGCTCACCCACGACGGCACGTTATTATGGTAGAGGTCGCTTTCGTAAAAACGAGCATGTGCCAGTTCGTGCGGCACAATACTCTCGATCAGGCCCGGCTGGCTTGCGTCCAGCACAATCTTCGTTGCCTTGGCCTTGTTGCCCGAGACCTTGGCCATGGAGCCTCCGCCGCTTTGCTCCAGGTCGGTCGACGCCGCGAATCTCTCGGTTGTCGGGTACAGCATTACCGTTATTACTCTGCCGAGATTGTCCACCGAAGGTAGAAGACCGTCAAAAACAGGCCTGCTGAGCGCGTCCTCGAGCGCTGCTCCCACCCGCTCCGCCATCTCAGGGTCCTCGTTTTTGACGTCGAAGTTGCGGGTCCTGTATGACTCGAACGCGTCCGTGCTGAACGACCTCGTTGCGGCGTTGAGACCTGTCACAGGCAGGACTGCCGGCAAAAACAGGGCAACGACTCCTGCCACCGCTAACGTCGCAGTGCCTGCCAACGTTCTCGCCGTTGATATCATTCTCTTTGCCATCGTATCCTCATGTCTGAAAAAGCCCGAGCCCGTGTTGGCCCAGCTGTCTCACTCGGACGTCCCAAGCCAACCCAGTATGACATCCTCGAAATCGACGCTTCTCATCCCGTAGACTTCCATGAGAGCTTCTTCTTGGGGCTTGTGCCTTACCGCGCCCAGGAAAGCCTCGAATCTCTCCACCCCGAACGCCTCCACTATCGCCGACACAGCCGCATACGCCTCCGCGTAGAAAAGGTCGTGCCCATCGTCAGGTACGTCCTTCTGTGCCATCAACTCTTCCGCCGTGGCTATCGTGCCATCCTCGCGCGCTTTGTCTATGCGCTTGAGCCATGACCATCTCGCCACGGCAGTCTCAGCTGCCACCGAAATCCCCTCTTGTATCCACGGAGGCAGCTTGCGATCATAGTAAGAGCTCACCGCGAACCTCACGTGCGCCAGCTCGTGCGGCACCGTTGACTCCATAAGGTGCACGTTTCCCTGGTAAAGGTCTATCTGCGCAGTCACCTCATCTCCCACAAACCGGAAACTCGCCTCCCCGCCCACCCAGCTTGGTTTGCCCGTCGACTTTGTGAATTCCTCTTTCGTCGGGAATATCGTCACAATGCATGCCTTGCCGAGGCGCGCATTGCCCGCCAACACTCCAGCGAGCACCGGAGTTGACATGTAATACTCCATCGCCGCCCCCAGCCTCCTGGCCAACGCGGCGTTGCGGTGTATGATCTCGAAATGCGCAGTTTTGTGTCTCTTGAAATCTCCCGGCTCGACCGTTTCAAATCCCGGGTGGACCGGTATAGGTCCGAAAGGCGTCACGGATGCGCTAACTGCTTCGTACGCCGCCTTGCGAAACGCGTCTACGGACATATTGCTGCCTGACGGGTTTCCACCTATTGCCGCCCTGTACTCGTTCTTTGCCGCCTCGCCGTGATTCTCGTATTCGTACAGCCATCCCAAAAGATAACGCGCGCCCCTGTTATCCGGCATGAGCTGCAGGATGCTCTCTGCCTCGTCCACGAGCGGTCGTGTTCTGACGCGCCTGTGGTTGTCTTTCACCTGTTCTATCGAAGACCACGCGAGCCTTAGCCTTGCATATGCCCACTGCGCCGCAAAAAGCTCCGCCAACCGCCCGTCATGCTCCACCGCCGCAGAAAACGTGCTGTCGGCGTCCTGCCACTCGCTCCTGGCCAGCGCAACGTAGCCAAGCCTCAAGTAGGCCCAGCCCCAGTCGAGCGCTATTTCCTGCTCTCGTGCAGGATCGATAGCCGCCGCCTGCCGGAAAATGTCTGCCGCCTCTTCAAATCTCCCCGTATCAAGCGCCAGCCGCCCGGCGTCCGCCGCCGCATCAAAGCTCTCCTGTCCCGCTGCCGCTGCCGTCAGCAGGACCGACATTAAGATCGCCGCTACGCCTTGCCTGGAAATCTTGTTCACATAAGCCTCTATATGGATATGACTTCTGTTTCCGTGCTGTTTCCCGTGTCTAACCCTGTTTCGCGCGTTTTGTCGCCCACGCGAGAGCCATGTCTTCTACATTGACAGTCGAGAGTCCATAGACGTTCCGCAGAGCTTCCGTCCCGCTCTTCTCCTGAAGTTGCGACATGAACTCTATAAAAGGCTCCTTGCCATACTTTTCCACGAGTGACTCCACTATTGCTACGCTTTCCGCGTAGAAAACGTCGCTCGCGTTGTTCGTTGGGTATGCAGCCAACTTCACAAGGTCTTCCACCGAAATGAGTCTCTTGTCGTCGAAGGCCTGCAGTATCACACGCGCGTGAAGCGATTTTTTATACTCGGATTCCGAAGAACTTGCTATCCCCTCTTGCAGCCACAGCGGCATCGTGCCGTAGAAATAGGGGCTTGCCGCGAGCCTGACGTGCGTCAGTTCGTGCGGCACCGCGCTTTCCGTGAGTTCCCCCGTTGTCTGAAAGAGTTGTATGGTAGCGCTCTTCACCTCTCCGTCGAGGATCGTCATCTTGCTCTGGCCGCCCGCCCAGATTTCCTTGCCTCCGCTGGCCTGAAACTGCGCCTCATCCGCATATATATATACCTTGCACTCCTCGGGAAAAGGATCCGATGCCGTCAATACGCCGTCGAGCACCGGCAAACCTCTATAGTACTTCATTGTCGCCGCCACACGCACCGCCAGGTCCAGGTTGTGATGAGAAATGACGCAGCCGCCCTTGCGAAGTGTCTGGAACGGACCCGGTTCCGCCTTCATCCTCGGCGGATAGACCGGCCTCAGATTGAAGGAGTACTGTCTTCCCTCAAGTTTCTTCGCGGACTCTTCCCTCAGTGTGTCAGCCGACTTGTCGCCTTCGCCCGCCTTTGCCCCGAGCACCGCGATGAATTCCCGCCTGGCGGCCTCGGTTTCCCCTTTAAATAGGTAGACGACTCCCAGCGAGTAGTGCGGGTCCTTCTCCTTAGGCGCAAGCTCTATAAGCCACTTGAGGTCCTTCTCTATCGACTTCCAATCGGCGTTGCGAGGATCCTTGGACGCCGCTGTTATGGCCTCATTGACGACGTAGAGCCTTGTATAGGACCATTGCTCGCGTATCACATCTTTGAATCCCGGGTATATCGCCATCGCCACCGCAAACGACCTGTCAGCCTTTTCCACGTCGTCTGTGATGAGAGCGTCGTTGCCGATTCTTATGTATGCCCAGGCCCTGTCCTGCTCTATTTCGCCAATCCTCTCCGGAGCGATGGCGCCCGCTCGCTCAAAAAGTTGCGCCGCCTCCTCTACCCGCGAAGTGTCAAGGGCCAGCCGAGCCGCTTCTACCGTTTTGTCAAAATCTCCGCCTCCAGGCGCCCCGGCGCCGAGTAGCGCCGCCGCGGCGGCCGCGGTCGCCATGAACCACTTAACCCTCAGTTTCATCATTTTGCCTTTCGCCTGGAGCCTTTGTCTCTATTTCCCCGCCGCCGTCTTCTCCGCCCACTCATACATCACCTTCTCGATGTCTTCGTACGTTGCCCCATAAACGTCTGCGAACGCCTTCTCCGGCTCCTCGGTCTTTAGCGTCCATATGAGAAGCACGAATTTCTCCCGCCCGTACTTCTCCACCAGCCCCTGGACCACCGCCAGGGATTCCGCGTAAACAAAGCTCGTGCTTTCCTCATCGAGCGGCATTCTCTTGCCCGTAAATAGCCGGCCCATTGCGATCTTACTGTCGGACTTCCTGGTCTCCAGGACCTTCTTCGCTCTTCTTCTCCGACTGTCTTCTGATTCGCTCGATGCCGCAATTCCCTCGTCAACCCACATCGGCGGCCGCTGTTTGCCCAATTTCATATGCGCCAGTCTTACGTGCGTCAGTTCATGAGGCAACAGGTCCTGCGTCAGATTCATATACGTCTGGCACACTCTGATTGTATCAAGAACAATCTCGCCGTCTTCCCTCCGTCCGGTCTCCGCCGCTGCGAATTTC
The DNA here is from genome assembly GCA_937863625.1 of uncultured bacterium. Lineage (GTDB taxonomy): Bacteria > Planctomycetota > DG-23 > SLPQ01 > SLPQ01 > CALMGO01. Next base: position 1,164 of record CALMGO010000609.1, on the reverse strand, counting down.
CCTTCGAGGTTACCCTTCATCTCCGCGGGGTTCGCATAGAGGTATACAGTGAGGACCTCCGGCATCGGATCCTCGGCCGTTATCACTCCGTCAAGGATTCCGAGGTCCAGATTATGCTTCAACAGTCTGACCACGCGTTTTGCCAATGGCACGCTGTGGTGATATACCAGAAATTTCCCGCAACTGTATTTCTGAAACGGCCCCGGGTCGCTCTTGAGCCACACAGGGTTCGTCCCTAGTCCGGACCAATGATAGATCGTCTCTCCCGCCGCCTTTTGCGCCTCTTTTCTTAGGACGGCTATCTTCCCCCCGGCCCCCTTGTGCGCCGCCTCCAGTGCCTTCTTGTACTCCGCCGCCGCCTTTGCCTCCTGTTGCATCAGTTCGTGGACCTGTCCCATCATATAGTGTGCCTGCGGATTCTTGTCATTGAGTTCAAGAAGCCATGTTACCCGGCCCACGAGCGCCCGCATGTCCGCGTTGTGAGGGTCTGTCCATGCAGCGCCTATCGACTCATTCGTCAGGCACACCCGCGCGTATTCCCATCGGTCCGCGAGGTACTTCCGGTACCCCCCGCAAAGACAATCCGCCTTGGCAAAGTGCGCGTCCGCCTCTGCCATCTGCTTTGCCGACACCGCCTCCGCCCCAAGGATTATATGTGTCCACGCCATATCCTGCGCAATCTCACCTAGGCGTCCCTTATCCGCGACCTCGGCCTGCCGGAAAAGCGCCTCCGCCTCCGCGAGGCGCCCTGTATCAAGCGCCAGCCGCGCCGACTGCGCCAGTTCGGTAAATGCGTCTTCTCCGGCCGCCCACCCTGACATGATGCAGAGTGCCACTGCGGCCGCCGCGAATACCCTCGTCTTCATCTTGTCCCCTTCCACTCAATTCCCACATGAAGCCCCCCGTATCCTGTGACGCAGAGTCTCTACGACTATCGGCCAGAATCCAGCCAAAGGCACAATCTCATGCACGCTTTGGCGTGCTCCTCGCGCCGGACGCCCAAATATCTTCACTTTTCGCCCCTCTCCTGGCAAAATAAAGCACGAACTTGTCTTCTATTCAGGAGCCGACATGCTGCGCGTAACATCCGGAACAGTCAGGGGTTTCAAACTCGACGTCCCAAACTCCCAGGCCGTGCGTCCACCTCTCGAGATGGCCAGACAG
>CALMGO010000608.1 GCA_937863625.1 uncultured bacterium | reverse complement strand
GTCTTAAGAGGGAGCGAGAGAATATCTGTCTCCGTCATCCCCCAGCTCGAATCACAGGCAGAATGGCCCACTCCATAGGAAGGCATGTGCCCAAGGTATCAGGCAGATATGACCTCATGGAAGTCGAGGTCAGTTCGCAAGGCTCACAATGCTTCTTGGCGCTCCCCCAAATGCATTTGTGTATACGGTTACGGGTGGCGCGCCTGCCACTGGCGCGTATCACGAACCATTGGCAAAGAGGATATTGGTGTCACGCGCCTTCGGCGAGCGGGGCGCGCGGACGCCTGGAGGCCGGGGCGTTCTCTAAAAACACTGGGGGGATATGATGCGTAGAAAAGATAGCATGATGGAAGACCTGTTTGACATTCTCACAATGGCCCCCGTCTGGGTGGGGCCCACGCTGGCCGCATTATCTTTTCCAATCTTGCGTTACCTCATTCCGTACGTCCTGTCCGGCAAGGACGCAGATCCTATGGCCGTAGGCTACTCTCTCATTGCCACTTTTGTGCGCATGTTAGGCCTCTTCGTACCCGCGATGATTCTGCTGGCCTGGGCGGGGGCCGAGTTCAAGAAATGGGTTAACCGTCGACGGTTCGACATGACAAACAGCATTGAAGACATCCGCCGCATGTCATGGCGCGAGTTCGAACTACTTGTCGCGGAAGCGTTCCGGAGAAGAGGCTTCGAGGTTGAGGACGTCAACAGCCCCTCAGGTGATGGAGGCATTGACCTCGTCCTTCATTCAAGCGGCGAGCGAACCCTCGTCCAATGTAAACAGTGGAAAGCACGCAGCGTTGGCGTGAAGGTTGTCCGCGAGTTGTACGGCGTTATGAACGACCGAGGGGCCTCGCGCGGCATCATAGCGTGCTGTGGACATTACACAAACGAGGCCTCCGATTTCGCTGAGCGTAACGGCATCACACTTATCACCGGACGCGACCTCGAAAGGCTCATTTCCGAAGTAAAGTCCTCTCAGCCTTCCCAACCGGACCGACAGACTGAGGCCGTGCCTGTCGCCGTCACGCCTTCTACCGCGCACACAGATGCCGCGCCTCTGTGTCCCGTCTGCGGGAGACAAATGATTCTGAAGACCGCACGCAAAGGCCGGACTCCGGGATCGCAGTTTTGGGGTTGTCCGCAATTTCCAAAATGTCGAGGGATGAGGCCAACGACGGCGGATTAACCGTGGTGGTAGAAAAGGGCCAGGGGCTTTGTCGTCTTGTCCGTGATTTTCACGCGGTCGGCGATGCGATGTCCGACGACCCAGATGATGCCCTTGTCATCGCAGACAACAGGGGCGAGGCGGCGCTGAGGCGCGGGGACGCGGGCGTCGGTAAAGACGTCCTGGAGCTTGCGGACGCCGGGGGCGCCGAGAGGCCTGAAGCGGTCGCCGTTTCTGGCAAACCGGACGCACAATACCCCCCGGACGGCGTCGGCGTCGATAATCTCCTCATCGGCGGTCTTGTCCTTGGCAAACGTCGCAATGTCCGGCATACCCTCATCCACGACGGTAATCTCGCCCAGGCCGGAGGGGATTTTCACGGTTCCCGGGGGCACGAGCACGGCGCTCCAGTCGGCGTCATATTTTAGATCGTCGGGCCCGGTGGAGTCGAGACCTATCCCCTTCGCGGCAAAGTCGCTCTCCCGGCCGACGTATAGGAATTCGTACTCGCGCCTGACGGAGACGTCCCCCGGCATGTCGAGCCTTGCGGAGGCCTTGCGGCTCATCGCGAGGGCAAAGACCGCGTCGACATGCGAATATTTCAACTCGCGCCACTCGACGCCGGCGTTTATGAGGACGTATTTGACGGCCTCGCGCGCGGTCACAGCGGGGCACTCGAGGAGTTTGTATATGCTGATGACGAGAATGGGCGGCTTTGGCTGATAGAGGATGCTGCGGTAGACCCTTTCGACGTCGTCGCCGACATAGTCATACAAATCCGATACGGTCATGGCCGCGCGGGCAAGGGCCTGCTCGATGGAGGGGTTGAATTCCCTCAAGAGCGGCAGGAGGCGCAGGCGGATGCGGTTGCGCAGGTAGGTGGGTTCGAGGTTGGTCTTGTCCGTGCGAAACTCGAGACCGCGCGAGGCGCAGTATCCTTCGATATTGCTGCGGTACGCGAAAAGAAGCGGCCGCCAGAGGTGCACCTTGCGCGCGGCGTCAAGGAGACGCCACGAGGGGATGCCGCTGAGGCCCTCGGCCCCTGCCCCTTCGATCAGGCGCTGGAGAAAGGTCTCGACATTGTCGCTGGCGGTGTGCGCGGTTACCACGACCGAACAGCGCAGTTTTTTCGCGGCTTCGGCAAAGAACTCATACCTGGCCTCGCGGGCGGCGGTTTCGACGGAGAGGCCGCGCTCTCTGGCGAGAGCCGCGACGTCGCGGGTGGCGGTGAATATCTCGATGGAGCGGGATTTGGCGAGTTTTTGGACAAAGCGTTCGTCCTCGTCGGAGTCCGCGCCTCTCAGGCAGTGGTTGAGGTGGCAGCAGAATACCTTTATCCCGACCGACGGCGCGTAGCGCGTCATGATATCGAGAAGCGCCACACTGTCAGGGCCGCCGGAACACGCGACCATCGCCCGCTGCCCCTGGGTGAAAACGCCGCGGTTTTTCACGGAGGCGAGAAAGTCTTCGTACAGCGTCGAACGGGCCATGCCAGGCGTCCTTTAGTATCGTCAAGAGTTTTGCTGAAGAGCGCATATCATAACACGCATGAGGGGCATCTGTCCACTGCGGCGGCGGCGCGAGGCCCCGGCGCGCGGGAGAGGCTACCTTTTCTCGCGGCGTTGGCAGATGACGACCGGGTATATCCAGTCGACTTCGCTTTTGTCGTAGACGTGCGCGGCGTAGTGGGAGTTGACCGGGGAGAGGGTGACATTTTTCTCGTGGACGTAGAGGATTTTGCAGGTGGTCTCCTCGGAGCGGACCTTGGCGACGACGGCGTCGCCGTTTTCGGGGAGGCGCGAGGGGCTGCAGATGACGATGTCGCCGTCGCGAAATCGCGGGGCCATGGAGTCGCCGTGGATGCGCAGGGCAAACGCGTTGATATCGTCGATGTCGGTGGGCGCAGGGACAAACTCATCTGCAAAGCCTGCGGGAAACTCTCCGTCGGTATACGTGGCGGGGTCGCCGGCGGCGACTTTGGAGACGACGGGGATGAGGCGCATCTTAACGGGGGCGACGTTGCCATTGGCGTCGGCGAGGGAGTGAAGTTGGCCGGATTTGTAGAGACGGTCGAGGTCGACGCCGGGCTTTTTGCCGGAGGCGGCTGCGCCTGGCGAGGAGTCCTGGACGCCGGCAAAAAAATCACCGAGAGTCATGCCGAAAACGGTGGCGATATTGGCGAGGACGTCCATATTGAGGCGGCGCTTGTTATTTTCGAGGAGCGATATGTATGACTGTGAGACGCCTATCTTATCCGCTAAGTCCTTTGCGGTGATGGAGTTAGCGAGCCTCAGTTCGTGAATTCTCCGCCCGATATCCATATCAGTGCCCCTAAGCCAC
>CALMGO010000607.1 GCA_937863625.1 uncultured bacterium | reverse complement strand
AGCCTGGGGGCACAAGAGGGAATTTACAAGAACCCCGCGCGACGTGCATGCCAACAGCCTCGAAGTACTCGCGCACGGCGGGATGTACAGTTACTACATGTTTCACGGCGGGACGAATTTCGGATTCTTCCCGGGGCGCACGGACGGAGACGACCATCTCTACATCGAGTCTTCGTATGACTTTGACGCGCCGCTTCCGGAGACGGGGGCGCTGGGGGAGAAGTATTACTACACCAAACTGGCGAGCATGTTCGCATCGAACATGGCGTCATTCTTAGCGTCAAGCGAACCGGCGGCGCTCGATATCACAAGCGACGACGAGGTGGAAATCATCGCACGAAGGGGCAACGAGGGGCACGTCATCTTCGTCCTTAACCGGTCGCGGCGCAAGAAGAGCGCGCGCATAACGCTGCCGTCGGGCGTCAGTCTCGACGTGTCTTTTGCCGACGTGGACGCGGTGGCGCTGCCGTACCGATTTTCGCCGACAGCGGGATTTACAATCGAGTACTCCAACCTCTCGCTTCTCGGCATGATGCCGATGGGCGTGGGGAGGCTTGTCTTTCTCTATGCGCCGCGGGGCAAGGCTGCGGTTTTGAGCGCACAAGGGAATGAATTTGAGCGCAAGGTATCCGACGCAACGCAGGTGTGGTTTGGAAATTTCCCGAACCTCGTCGCCATAATGGACACCGAGCGGGCGAAATCCACATGGTTTCTGGAGGACCGCACGGTGGTCGGAGCGCCGTTTGCCGGCGAGACGAGCGGCGAAAAGACGGATATCCACTCGCTTGCGGCCGGAAGGGTCGTCACGTATTTTCCCAACGGGCGCGTGGCCTACGCGACAAGCGCCGAGGCGCCTCGTCCGGCAAAACTGCCGAAACTCTCCAAGTGGACAAAGCGGCCGCTTCTTGCGCCGGGCAAGCCGTCAGGCACCGTGCGCGTCGACGACGAACGGGGCGGATTTCACGCGCTCGAATCCAAAGGCTATTTCGGCGGATACGGCTGGTACTTCACGAAGGTCGAAAGCGCGAAAAGCGGAGAAGACACGCTCTTCTTTACGGACGCGGAAGACCGCCTCACCGTATTTGTCAACGCGAAGAAGGCCGGAATATTCGGAAGAGGCGCCAAAGCGTCGATGAAACCGGTGGGAGTGAGTCTCAAGAAAGGCGCCAACGAGATCGCGGTGCTACTCGACAATCTCGGCCGGGCGAACTATACCGAGGCGCTCGGAGAGGTCAAAGGCATTCGCGGCCCGGTGTATATGGGCGCGCGGAAACTGCGGGCGAAATGCACCTGGTCGCCATCGCGCTATAACGACACGCTCGCCGATACCTGGCAGATAGATACGTTCTGGCCGCACGCAAAGGGAGTCGTCGCGACGCTGTCGGCGGTCTTTGACCATGCCGCAGGCGAGGGCGTCACGCTGCGCGTGGAAAACGTGAGAGAACCCGCGGCGGTATTCGTCAACCGGCGCTTTCACTCGTATTTCTGGGGCGCAAGGCAGCTTTCCAAACTCGATTTGACATTCACGCCAGGGGAACTCGTCGACGGGCGAAACCTCATCGAACTGGCGTTTTTCGTAAAACCCGATAGATCCGTTTCGCGCGCAGTGTCGCTTTTTGCCTTTGAGGAGTCGCGCATCGTGCGCGGCTGGCATTTCGCGTCTATGGAAGCGCCCAAGGTACGGATGCGACAAGGGGCGCGCGCGGCGGCAGGTGAGCCTCTCGCGTGGGAGACGACGTTTCGCCTGAAGTCGCCTGCGGCTCCGGTGTATCTCGTGACCGAGGGGCTCACGAAGGGCGAGATATGGCTTAACGGTCGGATGGTGTCGCGCCACTGGAATATCGGGCCGCAGAAAAAGGCGTATCTGCCGGAGCCGTATTTGACCGGCAATAACCGCCTCGTCATCGTGGATGAAAACGGCGCTTCGCCTGCCAAGGTCCGCCTCGAGTACGATGCAAGAGGCATCATGAGCCGCGAGACCATCTGATAGTAGTATCCCGGCAAGGCGCGACGCGCGGCGCGACTCAACAGCATCAGCGCGAAGTCAGCTCCGCGCGTACCTGAGCACCATGTAGAGGCGTGCGGGGGTCTTGCCGACGTTTGCGATGCTGTGGTCGATGTCGGCGTTGTAGCAGGCGGTTTCCCCTTCCTTAACCGTTTCGGTGAGTTTGCCGGCCTGGATCTCGACCGTTCCGGAAAGCACCGTTGTAAACTCCTCGGCGCCGGGGAAATGCGGCCTCGAATCAAGCGATGCGTCCTTGTCTATCCTGACAAGGTATAACTCGATCTCGCCTGCGGTGTGGATGGGACTGATGACGTGTATCTCGCACCCGTCACCCTCGTCAAGAAGCGCATACTGCTCCGGCCGCATGACCTCCAGGCGCGCCTCCTCGCGTGTCCCCTCGAGTAGCGACTGCACCGAAACGCCCAATCCATGAGCGATTTTCCATACGACGGCAACCGTGGGATTGACCTTTCCGGTCTCGACCTGGGAGAGCATCGCTTTGGAAACGCCGCATCTCGATGCAAGCTCTTCCAGTGAAAGGTGTTGGCCTTTTCGCTGCTTGGCCACGTGTTTTCCTAAGGGGGGCAGGGGGGGCGTCCTGAACATTTTTCTTTACCTCAAACAAGTGTTTGATATAGTGAATACGGCCGAATTCGGTCACAGTTAATATATGTGATTTCGAGTGGGAATTCAAAGGAATTGCGCGGATGAAGTCTCTTCAGAAAAGAAGGCGCGGCCCGGGACTCGACCTCGTAGACGCCCCCGTGCCTGCGCCTGGAGCGCACGAGGCGTTGGTGAGGGTCACGGCTGCGGGCATCTGCGGCACGGACCTGCACATCTACCGGTGGGACAAGTGGAGCGCCGGCAGGATAAAGCCGCCGGTGATAGTCGGGCACGAATTTGCCGGCGTCGTGGAAAGAGTCGGTTCCGGCGTCACGCACGTCGCCGAGGGTATGCGCGTTTCGGGGGAGGGGCACATAACGTGCGGACATTGTCTTTTCTGCCGCACGGGGCGCGGGCATATCTGCCGCGAGGTGGAGATAATCGGCGTTGACCGCAACGGCTGCTTTGCCGAGTACATGGTCATGCCTGCGGATAATCTCTGGCCGCTGCCGGAGACAATCGATGATTTGCATGCTGCGATATTCGACCCTCTTGGAAACGCGATGCATGCGGTGACGGCGGCGGATGTGTCGGGGAAAAGCGTCATGGTGACTGGAGCGGGGGCGATAGGTCTTTTTGCGGTGGCGATAGCGAAGGCATCCGGTGCGGCGGAGGTGTACGTATCCGAGCCTGACGCGTATAAGCGCTCTATCGCGGGGCGCCTGGGCGCAGATGCTGTCTTTGACCCGACGACGTGCGACGTGGAAGACGAAGTGCGCGAGAGGACGGGCGGGCTTGGGCTGGAGGTGGTGCTTGAGATGTCGGGGTCTGCGGCAGGGCTTCGCGGGGCATTCGGCATCGTGCAGAACGGCGGGGACGTGGTGCTTCTGGGGATTCCGTCGGGGGACGTCGCCGTCGCCTGGGCGCAGGACATTATCTTTAAGGGCATCACGATTCACGCGGTGAACGGCCGCAAGATGTATGACACGTGGTACCGCTGCCAGCGCTTTCTCATGACAAATCCGTCGGCGGTGGACCCTGTAATCACACATGTGATGGATATCGCGGACTACGAAGAGGGATTTGGCGCGCTTGTCGGCGGCGAGGCGGCCAAGGTCGTACTCAAGGTCGGCGCGTAATCGCATCCGCGCAAGTATCTGCATCAGCCCTTGACGACGCCCATGGGCACGAGGCGGGCGACCTGCCTGCTGATGCCAGCGTGATGCATGACGCTGACGACTTCGGCGACGTCCTTATACGCCTCCGGCATTTCCTCGGCGACGGTGCCTTTTTCGCCGGCCATGACGACAATCCCCTTTGCGGCGAGTTCCTTGACGATATTTCGCCCGCGCGCGCGGTCAATGGCCGCGTGGCGGCTGAGCCTGCGCCCTGCGCCGTGACACGTCGATGCGAAGGTCTCCTCGGCCTTGTCCGTACCGACGCACACAAATGACTGCCTGCCCATGTCGCCGGGGATGAGCACCGGCTGGCCTACGCCGCGATACCTCTCGGGGAGCCCCTCGCGCCCAGGGCCAAAGGCGCGCGTCGCGCCCTTGCGGTGAACGAGGACTTTCGTGTCACGGCCGTCGACCTTGTGCATTTCGAACTTGGCGATATTGTGCGCTACGTCCCACACGAGATGCGCGTCGAGCGCATTGGGCGATATGCCGAGCGCGCGCTCAATTGCATTTATCGATAGATGCATGATGACCTGGCGGTTATTCCAGGCATAGTTGGCGGCGGCGGCCATAGCGCCGTAGTAGCGTTTGCCTTCGGGGGAGGCAATGGGGGCGGCGCAGAGCTGGCGGTCGGGAATCTGTATGTCATAACGCCGCGCGGCTTCGAGCATGACCTTTATGTAGTCGGTGCAGACCTGGTGGCCGAGACCGCGCGACCCGGAATGTATCTGAAGGACGACCTGCCCGGCAAAGAGACCGAAGGCGCGCGCTGCGGTCTCGTCGAAGATTTCAGTTACGCGCGAAATTTCGAGGAAGTGGTTGCCGCTGCCGAGGGTTCCGGACTGGTCGCGGCCGCGTTTTAGCGCGCGGTCGCTCACGGCATTGGGGTCGGCGCCGGGGAGTTCGCCGTTTTCCTCCGTGTATTCGAGGTCGGCGGCCGTTCCAAGCCCGCGGTCGACGGCCCAGCGGGCGCCGCGCCGGAGGATTTTTATCTCGTCGGCCTCGGAGGCCTTTTGAATCGCGCCTTTGGAGCCGACTCCTGCGGGGACATTGGCGAAAAGAGCCTTTACCATGTCGTCTATGCGGCCTTCGACGTCAGACGCCTCAAGCGCGGTGCGGACTAGTCGCACGCCGCAGTTAATGTCATAGCCGACGCCGCCGGGGGAGATGACGCCTTTATCGATATCCATGGCAGCAACGCCGCCGATGGGGAAACCATATCCCAGATGAATGTCCGGCATGGCGAAGGAATATCCGATAACGCCTGGAAGACATGCGACATTGGCGACCTGCTGGAGGCAGTCGTCGTTTCTGATGTCCTCCATGAGCCTCTCGTCGGCGAATATCCGTCCGGGGACACGCATGGGCCCCTCTTTGGGAATCTCCCACCGCCAGTCGTCGATTTTGATGAGTCTATGGTCCGCCATGCCATGCCTCCTATACGTCGCAGGTGAGAGTCACCTGGAGTCCATCGCCGGCGCGCGTTATGGCGACGTCGTGAAACGTGACGGCCTTGATATGGGCCCTGGCCTCGTGGCGCGCGGCGTCAAAGATGTCTCCTCGGCACACGGCGTGAACGTCCGCGTCGGCGACGCGCGTTATCTCGCATTCGCGCGGGATAAATCCTTCGGTGTCGTAGCGGTAGAGGAGTTCGTCGAGAAAGTTGACAAGCGTCTCCTCGGCGTCGGCGCCGGCGGCGCCGACCTCCTGCACCACTTGGCGGCCTACGCCGGAGAGGTCGAGCATCCTGTCGAAAAGCGCAAACGCGGCGTTGGCGAAGAGCTCCTTTCGCGTCGCGCCGAAAACGCGCAGACGCAGGTCCGCCGTGTGGTCGAGTTCCTCGTAGCGTTTGTCCATAGCCATATGCCCATTGCCGCGGTAAGGTAATTATACAGGGGCGGCGACGGGATAGAAAGACCGCGCGACTGCGCTAATCAAGCGGAACGAGCGCGGTGCCTGCGGCGTCGAGCCTCACGGTGATATTCTTCTCGTCCGCGCCGTGCCCCGTCGAGACTACGGCAGTGGCGGCGCGCCCCTCGTCTTCGCACCACCTGTACATACGCTCGGCGGTCCATCTGCCGTAAGTCCGGCTGTCGTTTACGAGAAACGCGTGACGCTTGCCGTCGATTTCGATGACGTTCATTATGACATCGGGATTGTCAACGCGGACGTCCATGAGGTCGGCGACCTTCTGGTAAAGGGCCTGAGCCTGGAGCGCGCGCCAATGGCGGTACTGGTGAGGCAGCATGAAAGTCCCGGAGGGTTTTGAGACGTCGAGGTCTTCATCAACATTGTCCTTTGTTATCTCGTAGTCGGCGTAACGCGGGAGGAGGCGGTCCCATTTGATGCTCTTGCCGCCGGCTGCTTCGTATTCGATGATCTTAATATCCACCGCCCTTGTCACCTTGTCGATACCCGGCATAAAGACCGCTTTGTAACGCATGAGCGCGCCGTCGAGGACGTCGTCATCATATATGACGTCAGTCGGGATGTGCGCAGTTAGAAGCACCCTGTAAAAAGTCTCGTAGTTGTCGTCAATCTCGTAATAGGGTCTCTCCGAGAGCACCATGTTGGCCTTGCTGAGGAGTACGGCGCACTTTCGCGGCGCGTCGACGGCAGTGACGAGCGGACGGTAGCGCCCGTCGATATCCGCGCGAAACCGCCTGACCCGGCTCCACGTGTCGTCATCGAGGGGGTCGCCCCGCCTGACGGTGTCGTATCCCCACAGCGTGATACCTCGCGCGCCAAAACCCACCGCAAGATACAGCGCCTCCTGAAAAATGTCCGCGGGTGTGGCGTAGACACGGATGTCGTTTTTCGTGCCGAGCTGCGGGCCGATCCATATCTCGCCTGTGCCGTTTCGCCGGACGTGGGATTTGAGCCGCTCGACGCGATATGCAATCGAGAGCGGGTCGCGCGGGGCCTGATGCACCCTGACCCAGTCCTGGAGAATATCCATCCCGCTATACTGCCCGTATGTGTAGCCGTCGCGCAGAGGGTCACTCGTGACGAGGACTCCCGGACGCGCCTCTTGCGCGGCCGCCGCCGCGACGCGGTTAATCGCGTTGTCCCCGCCGACGCTGTCCCACCAGCGGAGGAAATCACAAATGCGGTCGGCGCTCATGTCGGCCAGTTCCATGTGATGGGCGACGCCCCTCGCATAGAGCGGGATTTTCTTACCCTCGTCGAGGGCGCCGGCCTCAACGGCGGCGGCCACGGTAAAGGCGTCGTAACTGATGGGGGCGTTTCGTTCGCTGTTGAGCATTATCTTAAAGAATGCGGGCGAGGTGGAGATGCGCTGGAGTTCTTTGGCCATGGCGCGGGCGACCACCTTGTGATAGGTGGGGTCGAGCGTGTTGTATTCGCCTTTTTCCTGGACGCCGTCGGAGTTGATGGTAAAGCGCAGTTTCACTTTTTCCTGCGGGTCGGACTCCTGTACAAAGAGCCTCCGCGTGTCGATATACGCTCCGTAGAGAAGCCCGGCGTTCTCGATTTTGGTGAGGGTCTGGAGCGAGGGGAAGAGCGAATCCCTCCAGCCGTTTTGTATGACGGTAAAGCCTGTGTCGCGAAGGTCCTTGAGGTTTTCCTCCTTCCAGCCGGTCTTCTGGCCGTCCCAGAGCTGGATGTGAAATACGCGGTCGGGCACGGGGCTCTTTGCGGGAGCGTCCTCGGCGCGTGCAGAAGACGCGCATCCGAGCGCGAGCGTGA